>CAMLKY010000249.1 GCA_946480545.1 uncultured Acidobacteriota bacterium | reverse complement strand
TGACGCACGCGCGACATTCCGGCTGTTACGGGATGCCGGCTTTCAAAATATAAGCTTTGATCTGATCGCGGGTTTGCCCGGACAGACGATGCGGGACTGGCGAAAGAATCTCGACGAGGCTGTCGCGATGCATCCGGGGCATCTCTCGCTTTATCTGCTCGAGATCCACGAAGGAACTCCGCTCGCGACACAAGTGACAGCGGGCCGGCAACCGGTCCCCGACGAAGATGTCGCGGCGGAGATGTACGAAGTGATGCTCGACGAGCTTAAAGGCGCGGGCTTCCGGCAGTATGAGATCTCGAACTTCGCGAAGCCGGGATTCGAGTCGCGACACAACTCTAAGTATTGGAAGTTGGAACCGGTGTTCGGCTTTGGGGTTTCCGCGCATTCATTCGACGGCCGGGATAGATATGCGAACGAGCGCGATACGGCGGCATACGTCGAGGCCATCGAGGGAGCGGGTTCGGCTGAGGTTTCGCGGGAAGAGATCGACGAGGCCTCCGAATTCATCTTTCTCGGATTGAGACTGAGTGAAGGAATGGCATTGTCAGCCCACGAGCAGAAATTCGGCATCGACATCCGTGAACGGTATCGTGATGAGATCGCACATCTGACCGACGCGCGGCTTATCGAGCTCTCGGACGACAGGCTCAAGTTGACTAGAAAAGGGATGCTGTTTTCTAACGAGGTATTTGCGCTTTTTGTGTGAGTCTGTTGGTCGAGTGATCGCGAGAAACCACGCCTTCGGCTCGCTGTGTTTCATATGATACAATGTCCCATATGAAACACGTACCCACACGTAAGCTCGCGGATGCTGTGTTCCGCGGGCGAGAGACAGAATACAGTTTTAAGGTCTACCCGCTCGGAGCCATAATCACCGACCAGCCTGCGATCTTCATCATCTCGCGACGCATCGTCGATAGATGGGGCCGCGGACATCAGGCGGCTGTTTGTATCGGCGAGACCGACTCGACATCGAAAGAGCTGAGAAAGCATCGCCGCGCGAAATGTGTAAAGTTCCACTCGGCAAATGTCGTCTGCCTTCTCAAAGAGAAAGAGCCCAACGCCCGCCGCGAAGTAATCGAAGACATAATCGCATCCCGTTCGTTCAGTTGCGTTCGCAACGTCTACAAACCTAAGATTGAGCCGGTCCAGAAAACCCGGAAAGCTAAATCGACGACGAATGGAGCCAAGCGTTCGAAATCTACTGCTACTGAAACTGCTGCTAAATCTGCTGGCACTCGCCGCCGCCGCGCAGCCGCTCCCGCAGCCGGAACGCGAGTTCAGAGCGGCGTGGATAGCAAGCGTCGACAACATCGACTTTCCAAGCCGAAAAGGGTTGTCGCCCGAAAAGCAAAAACAAGAGCTGCTGGAATGTCTCGATCTCGCAAAAAAGCTGCGGCTTAATGCGGTGATCTTTCAGGTGCGGCCGATGGCGGACGCCCTGTATCGTTCATCACTCGAGCCATGGTCCGAGTTTCTGACGGGCGAGATGGGAAAGCCGCAGGCCTTTGATCCGCTCGAATTCATCATCGCCGAAGCTCATAAACGCGGCATTCTTGTTCATGCCTGGTTCAACCCGTATCGCGCATATCATCCGGCGGCGAAGACGGTTTCCGACGATCATGTTTCAAAAAAGCGCCCGGGAATAGTCCGGAAGTACGGGAAATATCTGTGGCTGGATCCGACAGACGACGAAGGTAAAACGTATAGCCTGAATGTCGTTCTCGACGTCGTGCGCCGATACGACGTCGATGGCGTTCACTTCGACGATTACTTCTATCCGTATCCAGAGCGCGACAGTGCGGGTATGAAGATCGAGTTTCCGGATGATACGAACTGGGAGAAGTATCTTAAGAGCGTCGAATCACGAAAGCTGAAGCCGATGTCACGATCAGATTGGCGGCGGTGGCATGTGACAAACTTTATCGAAGCGGTTGGCCGCGAGGTAAAGAAGATCAAACCGGATGTCGTCTATGGCATCTCGCCATTTGGTATCTGGCAGCCGATGCCCGACCGACAGATCACCGGCTTTAACGCGTACGAAGAGCTATTTGCCGACGCGCGAAAATGGCTTCAGGACGGCACCGTCGATTATTTCGTTCCGCAGCTCTACTGGGAGACAGCGCGTCAGGGACAGAGTTATCCCGTATTGCTGAACTGGTGGAAAGAGCAGAATGTTGCTCGACGTCATGTGTGGCCCGGCATCGCGACGTACCGTATCGGTTCGACGCCGACGTTCACGGCGCGCGAGATCGCGAACCAGATCGAGCTAACGCGGCGTTCACCCGAAACGCGCGGAGCAGTCCAGTTCAGTTTCAAGTGGCTGACCCGAGATCTTGGAAACATCCGCAATACACTCGACGATATCTACAAACGCGACGCGATCATTCCCGAATCTCCGTGGATCAAGGTGGAGCGACCTGTGTCGCCGAAGGTAAATATCCGGAAAGATGCGAGGTACACGCATGCGTCGTGGACCGAGCGGGGCCGTCGGCCCGCATTCTGGTTCGTCGTCTATGCAAAAGATAAGTCGGGGTGGAGCTACTCGATACTGCCGGCGTCGACGCGATCGATCTCACTATCGGCGGAGCGTCAGATCCAAGAGGTTATCGTGCACAGCGTTGACAGATTGGGTCAGGAAAGCCGTTGAGCAGGATCAAGTACTTTGAGGTGCGTTCGCGCTTCCCATAACTCGGGGAAGAACTTCTTGGTCAACGTCGTCATCAAATAGCCGACGCCTTCCGAACCGCCGGTCCCGGGCTTCATCCCTAGCATCCGTTCAACCATCAGTACATGATGATATCGCCAGAGCGCGATGTTCTCATCATGCTCGACAAGAAGGTCCTGCATGATGAAAAGATCTGAGTATTTCTCGGGATGCGTGAGAACCTCGACGATGGCCGCGACGCGATCTTCATGTGACTCTGCCACAAAGCCCGAACGACCGATGAGTCCCCAGAACGCCTCGTCCAAACCAGGTTCGGCAAGACGTTCGCTCAAGCGTTTGTATGCGAATTCATCGTCCTTGAATGCGTTCAAAATCTTTTCGTTCTTCTGGCCCGACACAAATTCCAACTCGCGAAACTGCATCGACTGAAAACCGCTCGCCGGGTTTAGCTTGTCGCGAAATTCCAGAAAGCCGATCTGAGCCATCGTCTCCAGGAGATGTATTTGGGTAACGAGGACCTTCTCAATTCCGATAACTGCGCGCAGACTGTGATTCGCGCGAAATGTGCGCCCTTCGTTGAGCCATCGGATGGTCGCATCTATCTCGTGAAGGATCTGCTTGAACCAAAGCTCGTATGTTTGGTGGATGATTATGAAGAGGAGTTCGTCGTGACTCGCGGGATCGGAAAGCGTTTCCTGCAGCCTGATCAGCTCGGGTACTTTCAGGTACTTGTTGTAGGAAAGCGGGGCGCCTTTTCCGTATTCGTAGGTCATCGAAAATCGTTCAAATAGACCGATGAAATCAAGCTTTATATTCGGTGATGGGGTAGGCGATGTCAATTTTGGATTTTCTTAAGAAACATCTTGACAGATGTTGGAAAACTGAGTAAATTCTCTTTCGTCAATCAGTAAAACCCATCTCAACGGGAAAATCTTGCAGTTTAAGATTTGTTGTTCGTTTGCAGAGACACATGTCCACACAAGATTTTTTTACCGCACTGGTGTACGCGTTCGCATAGTGGTCACTGGTTCGGTTTTTTGTTTTAAGCCGGAGAATTTTCCGGTTAAAAAATTGTACTTTGAAGTTTCTTAGGAGGAATTAGAAAACAATGTCGAAAACAATCGGTTTGGTCAAATGGTTCAACAACGCTAAGGGTTATGGATTTATAGAACAGCCGGGTCAGCAGGATATCTTCGTCCATTACAGTGCGATCACCGGCGACGGCTATAAGACCCTGATCCAGGGACAGGAAGTTGAATTTGAGGTGACCAACGGCCCGAAAGGCCCCCAAGCCGAGAATGTCATGAAGGTCGCCGCCTGAAGGCAGGCTTGATCATCCTCCCCGTTCCTAGTCCCCGGGAACGAGAGCGAGCAGAATATAAAAAGCGAGTGCCAACACCAGGCCACTCGCTTTTTTTGTTTGGACGCTTTTGATGGATCTTACGTAAGCTGGTCCCCTTTAGCTCTAAGCGTGCGACGCCACAACTCCCGGTACGACGTAAAGCGCGCGATCAAAGTATTCATCTTGTAACGCTGTGCATAGGACAGCGCGCGATTGTCCATCATGCGCTTTATGTGCGACTCGATCCGCGCCTGCGCTTCCAGCGGTGGACGCTTCACGGCTCCGTTGAAAAAGATATCGTAATCGATCTTAAGCCGACGCACGTCGTCTTCGAGCTTTACAAGCTGCTTTTCGATCGCGGCTGCCTCTTCAAGACGGCTCGGTGTCTGGCGATAGAGATTCGTGTTTTTCGGTTTCATGCTGATCACGAGGGGCGGGATAGGGTCGGAATGCCGGTAAGAGTATAGCAAAGAATCCGCAGCCGAAG
>CAMLKY010000248.1 GCA_946480545.1 uncultured Acidobacteriota bacterium | reverse complement strand
TTCTCAAGGGCGAGCGTGCACTTTATGATGCCGGCCGTTCGACAACGTTCCTGCTGTTCCAGCGTGAGAACGCCTTGACGAATGCCCGCAATGCGGAGATCCGTGCGGAGACCGACTACAACAAGTCGATCGCGGATCTTCAGCGTGCGACGTCAACGACCTTCCAGATGAACAATATCGAGGTCGATTCGCCGGCCGACAACGATAATTAATTGCTCGTCCGAGCGATTCCCGAGCCCGCCGGTCTTGTACGGCGGGCTTTTTACTTTCCTGGTTTCAAACTACAATCGTGCCGGTGAAGATCTCCGCCGCAATAATCACGCTCAACGAGGAAAAGAATATCGCCGATGCCATCAGATCTGTCGAATGGGCGGACGATATCATCGTTGTGGATTCCGGCAGCACCGACCGCACACGCGAGCTAGCCGAATCGCTCGGTGCAAGAGTGATCGTGAACGCCTGGCCGGGCTTCTCTGCCCAAAAGCAATTCGCAACCGATGCCGCCGCGAACGACTGGATCCTGAGTCTGGATGCCGATGAACGTGTTTCGGATGAGCTTCGCGAGGAGATCGAGACGATCCGACAGCGCGGCTCGGCGCCAAACCACGGATTTCGCATCCCGAGGTTAACCTTTTACATGGGGCGGCAGATCCGACACGGCGGATGGTATCCGGACCTGCAGCTCCGGCTTTTCGATCGTCGACACGCCCGCTGGAATGGAGCAGTAATTCACGAATCGGTCGAGATGCTCAACGGCTCCGAGCCGGGCCGGCTCAACGGCGAGCTTTATCACCACACGATCGAAAGCCTGGCCGAACACCAGAAAATGATCGCCGAACGATACGCCCCGCTCGGCGCGAGAAAGATGTTCGATGAGGGACGGGAGACATCGCCGGTCCGGGCAGTTATCGCTGCATGTTTTGCGTTTGTCCGTTCGTATCTTCTAAAGCTGGGGATGCTGGATGGGCTCGCGGGATTCTGCATCGCCTACTTCGCTGCGCACAACACTCTGATGAAGCACCTCATGCTCCTCGAGCTGCGGCGAGCCGATAAAGATCGCTGACGACCTGCGAGCACTACAACCATTCGATTTTTCCTCACATCATACATTCAGTTTTAACTGCGTTTGCGATATATTCACCATATGAAAAAGGGGCCCCGGATCATAAGAATTGTCATCGCTTCCCTAGTTGTTTTTGTAGCGGCTCCGGCGGCGTTTTCTCAGAAAGGTATCGACACGCAGACGCAGAAGATCAAGGAAGATTCGAATAAGACCACAACCAGGCAGGGCGGCGACCCGGCCCGGTCGTTCGACTGGGGAAAGGGTAAGACTCAGGTCCGCGAACGGCTCCCGAATCCTTACAGGCTCAACTCGCGACGTGATGTTCTGATCGGCACGATCATGCAGGTGCTGAAAGAGCGCAAGATGGTGGTCGACGAAGCATCGTCAAGGCTCACGGACGGCATCGTCATCACGCAGCCCTTTGTCTTTTCCAAAGGTCCGGTGATCACTCAGAATGAGCTTAACCGCTACGGGGTGGTCCCGTTCGCAGATACGGCATGGTCGCGAGGACAGTACACGTTGACGATAGAGGTGCAGTCGATAGATGGCATCCAGAACAACGTGCTGGTTAACGCAAAGGTCGAAGGGCGCGCAGGAAACGGACTCACCTCCGAATGGACGACGGTACCGAGCTCGGGCCTTGCCGAAGAGGAGTTTCTGGTGAAACTCGTCGAAGCTGTTACCGGTAGCTCGCCAGACGATCCGAAACCGATAGATCAGTAATAAATGTTTTCCCGAGTTTTTAAATTGTCGATCCTGACCCTCCTCGTTGTGGGCGGCTCGCACATCGCGTACGCCCAGCCCGACGACTTTCCCTCGGCAATTCCGCGAGCCGATAGACGCGGCCGCGAGGAAAAGCCGGCGGGTTTAAGAGAGATGATGGCGAAACAGCGCATCGAGCGGTCGAAGAAAGACCACGAAGAGCTGCTGGAACGCGGTGAGACGGCCCTCAAGATCGCTCATCAGCTCGAGTTGTCATTCGCTCAAGATCCGCAAGGAGCTCGGCGGCGACGACGATGACGACCGCGACGACGTCAACGTGATGCTCTCACCTGACGAGCCTCGACCTTCGAATATGGAAGAGGCGTTTCGATTTCTGCAGTCGACGACCGTCAAGCTGGTCGATGAATTGAAAAAGACTACCCGATTCACGATATCGGCGGTCGCTATTCAGAGCACTAACAGCGTCCTAAAGCTGGTTCGTTTTCTCCGCCTTCGTAAGTAACCTTTTATGCCGAAGCTTCGATTCGCTTTTCCTTTGGCGCTTCTGCTTTTAACTCTTGTTCCTTTGTTCGTTCACGCCCAGGGCGAAGACGATGTCCAGACAGTCGATTCCTCGATCGTGGTCCTGAACGCGACGATCACGGACGCCTCGGGCCGGCACGTCCCGGGATTAAAACAAACTCAGTTCAAAGTATTCGAGAACGGTGTCGAGCAGGAAATAGAATTCTTCGCTGCCGAAGAGACGCCGTTCGCGGCGGTCATTCTTTTGGACACATCCGGAAGTATGGAGCATCGGGTAAGCATGGCCCGCTCGGCCGCGATCCGGTTTCTCGACGGGCTTCGCGAGAACGATAGTGCGCAGATATACCGGTTCGACTCTAAGGTGAACCTGGTGCAGAAATTTTCGAACAGCCGCGATGTCACCGAGAAGATCTTTGATTTGAAGGCCGACGGGATGACCGCACTTAATGATGCCGTCTACCAGGCGGCCCAGGACCTGAGCATGCGGTCTGAGAAGCGGCGGGCGATCATCGTTCTCTCGGACGGAGCAGACACGTTCAGCGGCAAGTCGTCGGATAAAGCTCTGAGAGCCGCCCTCGAGGCGAATGCATCGATCTACACAGTCGATATGTCTACTGCGGAGACAAGCGGCCGCCAGCGTTTACAAAACCAAGGTGTTCTTCGGAGCTTTGCCGAGAAGACGGGCGGGACGTTCATCGTTACGCCGGGCGGAGCGGCAATGCGCGACGCGTTTGCGAAAATAGTCGAGCACCTCGGTGTACAGTACACCGTCGCGTACGTGCCAAAGAACACCGCAAAAGACGGAAAGTGGCGAGCCATCGAACTTCGAGTCGCAAAGCCCAATCTCACGATCCGAACGCGTAAGGGTTACAATGCGGGGAAAAAGAAAAAAGTAAAAAGTAGAAAGTAAAAAGGAAAAAGTAAAAAGAGTGCGTACCGATAACCGCGCCGGCTCTTTCTACTTTTTACTTTCTACTTTTTACTTTCTACCTTCTACTTTCTACGTTCTACTTTCTACCTTCTACTTTCTACCTTCTACTTTCTACCTTCTACTTTCTACCTACTGGTCTTATTCCGTGACTTATCCTCGTGCCGCTCGATTGCGAGGCGGATGAGCTCGTCGATCACTTCCGGGAATTCCATCCCGCTGCCGGCCCACATCTTCGGAAAGCCTGATGCGTCGGTCAGACCGGGCATCGTGTTGATCTCGTTGACCAGTAACTCACCGGTATCGTTTCTCAGAAAGAAATCTACACGCGCGAGTCCCGACCCATCGACCGCCTTGAAGGCTCGGATCGCCATCTGCTGGATCTTCGTTGCGAGCTCGGCAGTCACCGGGGCGGGAACAACGAATTCATTATTTCCGGTACCTGAGTATTTTTCGGTGTAATCGAGAAAAGCTTTCTCCTGGTCGCGGATCAGATATTCGCCCGGGGAGCTTGCCCTCGGCTTGTCATTGCCGATCACCGCACACTCGATCTCGCGCATTTCGAGGGCTTCTTCGATGATGATCTTCCGATCGTACTCCGCGGCAAGAGTGATCGCATCCCGCAGCGAGGCCTCGTCCGTCGCCTTGGAAACTCCAACCGATGAGCCCAGGTTCGCCGGCTTAACAAAACAGGGGAATCCCAGCTTGCTTGCTACGTTCGCGACGACGATGGCGGGATCGGCCTCGAAGTCGCTTCTCAGAAACCAAAGATGTCTGCAGATCGGAAGTCCCGCGTCGCGAAACAGGATCTTCATGACCACCTTGTCCATTCCGCAGGATGAGGCGAGCACGCCGCATCCGACATACGGAACGTCGGCCATCTCCAAAAGTCCCTGCACCGTGCCATCCTCACCGTATGTGCCGTGGAGCACAGGTATGATCACATCAAGCGGCACGAGCCCGGTCCCGCGATCCTCGAAAACCGTCAGCCCTCGTCGAGCAGTATCGCCAACCAGAGCGACCGGCGAGCTCTCGACATCGGTGCTCTCCGCGACGAGCGCGTTTCGCGCCGGTTCGGGAAGCATTGCCAGCGACTGTTTTGGGCTTAGCCAGCCACCGTCTTTGGAGATGGCGATGGGAACAACCTCGTACTTGCTCTTATCGATCTGTGCGACGACCGTCGACGCCGAGCGTATCGCGATCTCGTGCTCACCCGAGCGGCCGCCAAAAATTACACCAACGCGAAGTTTCATAAATCAAGATACCTTTC
>CAMLKY010000247.1 GCA_946480545.1 uncultured Acidobacteriota bacterium | reverse complement strand
TATTCCGGTGCAAGGTGCTGCACACTAACCGCCGAGGTCTTAATTAGAGGCAAGAAAGGACAAGTCGGAAATTCGGTTGTCCTTCTTCATTGTTTTCTTCAAATATCCTTCAGATGAATTTCACGATTCCCTAAAGATTAGCGCCCTGCGAACGAGCTTTAATCGTCCGCGTGGTTTTAACCCAGATTCAAAAAATACTTCTTAGGAGAATTGTGTAATGAAGAAACGAAGATCTATCATCACTCGGTTTATCGCCTCGGTGGGCATGCTCAGCCTGATGCTGTCGAGCGTCGTCGGCGCCCGGATCGGGAATCGAGTCGAACAAACGGTATTTATCCCGGCCTTAGCTCCGCTGAATGTGAAGGAACAGGCAAAGGCAACATTCGCAGCCATGCCTCTGACATTCGAATCCAACAACGGACAGACCGACGATCGCGTAAAATTCACCGCTCGTGCACCCGGCTTTTCGCTCTTTCTTACGGATACAGATGCCGTACTGAAGCTGCGGAAAAAGGCCGAAGACAAGATCACAGCGAATGTCATCGCATTTCGATTCGAGGGCGGAAACAGCTCACCGGTGGTTGAAGGAGTCGACGTTCAGCCAACAACGTCAAACTATTTCATAGGAAGCGATCCGACAAAATGGCAACGCGGTATCACAAACTATGGGCGCGTCGTGTATCGAGAACTGTACGAAGGTATCGATGCTCATTTTTATGGCGACCGGTCCGAGTTTGAGTATGACTTTGTCCTTGCCCCGAACGCTGATCCGTCGAAGATACGCCTGAGATTTCAGGGAGCTCATTCGGTGCAAATCGATGCCGAAGGATACCTGGTTCTTGAGCTGGCCGGTGAGACGGTGAAATTTGCCAAGCCGTTCACATACCAGGATGACGCCAACGGTCGTCATGAGATCCCCAGTCGTTACGTAATGAGCGGCACCGACCAGATCAGCTTCGAACTTGGTGAATACGACAAGAGTCGAACGCTGGTCATCGATCCGAAACTACTTTATTCGACGTATATCGGCGGGAACACGGAATTCATCGACATCGTCGAAGGCACTGGCGACTCGGTAAACGGCGTAGCCGTGGACGCAAATGGAAACGTTTACCTTACAGGTAATACCGACTCGACCGATTTTCCGGTTTCGGGTACCGCTTACCAGGGTGAACTTGAGCTTCGGGGCGATGATGCATGCCTGATAGGCGGCCCTCTGCCGTGTGGCGATGCGTTCGTCACAAAACTGAATTCAACCGGGACGGCCATCGTCTATTCGACTTACCTGGGCGGGCATAACAGCGATGCCGGTTTCGCGATCGCGGTGGACGCGAGTGGAAAGGCCTATGTTACGGGCGGGACCGATCCGTTCAATGCCGCGAACTTCTGCGCCCAGCCGTATCTGTTCCCGACACAGAACGCGTATCAGGTACTGCCGTGTTACGGCCTCCGAGCAGACTCGGACGCATTCTTCACGGTGCTCAGCGCGAACGGGTCGGAGTTGGTCTACTCTACCTACTTCGGAGGCGCCGATGAAGATCAGGGCAATGCCATCGCGATCGACGCCAGCGGCAATGCTTACATTGCGGGTGAATCTAATTCTGACAATCTGCCCGACAAGAATCCGTTTCAACCAAATCACGGAAACAACAATACCGATCTCAACGATGCATTCATTGCGAAATTCAATCCGAATGAAAGCGGAAATAACTCGCTGCTATACGCGAGCCTGCTTGGCGGAAATGGTGACGACACGGCCCGCGGGGTCGCCGTGGACAGTGCCGGGAACGCGTATGTGGTCGGCGAGACGGCCTCTACCAACCTGGCCGTAAAGTCTCCGGCCGGACCTGTTTTCGAGTCGGCGTTCAACGGCGGTGCGACCGACGGCTTTATTGCAAAGGTCGACCCGACCAACGCAACGGGCGCGAATTCGCTTGTGTCGTTAACGTATTTCGGTGGCAGCGGTCGTGACGTGATCAACGCCGTCGCAGTCGAGGGTGATACGCAACGCACATACATCACCGGCCGCACAGACAATGCTGTAGGCTTTCCGCTGCTCAACGCTTTTGACAGCAGTGCGCTTGGCACCGACGCGTTCGTGGCCAAGTTCAACGCAAATGTTACGGCCCTTTTCTACTCGACGTTGCTGGGCAGCAGCAGTTTTGACGAAGGTCGCGCGATAACCATCGATGAAGGCCTGAATGTGTATATAGCCGGGAAGACCCTGTCGTCCGGTTTTGCGCGGGTCAATGCGTTTCAGGATGTTAACGCCGGTGGCGGCGATGCGTTCGTTACTAAGTTCAGCGCCGTTGGTAACATCCCTGCGCAGCCAAAGATCCTGTACTCAAGCTTCCTCGGAGGTGCCGGAAGCGGCGGAACCGGAAGAGACGAGATCAACGGAATAGGCCTCGACCGGAAGGGTAATGTGTATGTCGGTGGTCTGACCACCTCAGCTACGTACCCGACAACCGGCGGCGTTATCAAGACACAGGCACCGGGCATCACGGCAGGAAATTCAGACGGCTTTGTCGCGAAGGTTGAATCCACCTTCAACGACACGATCGGTGTGCATAGGCCGGGCGCGAACCAGTTCCTGCTCAGCAATTCGAACATAACCGGTCTGGCCGACCAGACTGTGAGTTTCGGACAGAGCGGCGATGTCGGGATCGTGGGCGACTGGGAAGGTGACGGGCGGGACGACGTCGGCGTTTTCCGCATCGTGAACGGCCAGGGACAGTTTGTGATTCGCAAGCTGACGGTGATCCGCCCGTGCTTTACATGCGTGCCGACCGTCGCATTCGTCAACCAGACAATGAATTTCGGTATCCCCGGTGACCTTCCGATCGTCGGCGATTGGGATGGTGACGGCATTGATTCAGTTGGCGTGTTCCGGCAGACCGGCGGGCAGGCGGTGATATTTCTAACCGATGACAATGTGGCGAATCCGTCGATCGATCACACCCTCGGATTCGGCGCCGATGGCGATCTGCCCGTCGCCGGAGACTGGGATGCCGACGGACTCGACGAGATCGGCGTTTTCAGACCGGATACCGGCCAGTTCTTTCTGACGAACGATATCCAGATCGCGGGTGTAGATTTCACCGGATTCTTCGGCACCGCCGGCGATATTCCAACAGCGGGAGATTTCAATGGCGATAGTCGCGACAGTATAGCGGTCTTTCGTCCTTCGACCGGGCAGTTCTTTCTTAGCAACGACAACGTAACCATTGCCCGGACTACCGCGTTTGGCCAAGCCGGTGACACCCCGCTCACCGGCGACTGGGACGTCAAACCGAACGAGTGATCTCTCTTTAGACTCTATTGCGGGATCTTAAATCGAAGTGCGGATCGCGAACCAATGCGGTCCGCATTTTTTTCATCGAACCGCGACTGTCGGTTTGTCGCCCTTCTGCTGTTCGTATTCCGCATTCCAAATTTAAAGGGTATGCTACCGCTAACGTGTCGCCGATCCTGATCACACTGCTCCTCCTCGGTCTCGCGATCATTCTTTTCGCGACCGAGAAGATCCCTGTCGATGTCGTGGGCATCCTGCTTGTCATCGCTCTCGTGATGACACAGGTGCTGACGGTTTCCGAAGGCGTAGCCGGGTTCGGTAACGACGTGATCATCACCATCGGGGGTCTGTTCATTCTCGTCGGCGGATTGATAAAGACCGGTCTTGTAGATCTGATCGGGCGGAGAATGCACCGCATCGCGGGCGGAAACGAATTCTTTCTGACCGCGATGATCATGGCGACTGCGGCGCTCTCGGCGTCGGTGCTAAAGAACACGACGACGACGGCGATGTTCCTGCCGGTCATCATCGGGCTCGCGGCAAAGGCGAAGATCGCACCGTCGAAGCTGCTGATGCCGCTCGCGTTCGGAGCGATCCTCGGTGGAAGCTGCACGCTGATCGGGACTTCGACGAACCTTGCGGTCAGCGGCGCGATAACGCGGTACGGCCAGGAGCCCTTCTCGATGTTCGAGCTTACAACGGTAGGTATGGTCACGTTTGCGGCGGGGATGCTGTACATGCTGCTCATCGGGCGGCGGATGCTCCCTAATCGTGGGGGCGAGGATTCGTTTACCGAGCAATACCGCATCCGCGAATATATTTCCGAAGTGCTCGTGCTGCCCGATTCGAGCCTTGTGGGCAAGACGCTCGGCGAAGCAAAACTAAACTCCGAGCTGAACCTTCATATCCTCGGGATCGTCCGAAGCGGACGGACCATCGCATCACCAAATCCGAAGGAACGCATACAACGGCGGGATTCCCTTCTCGTCGAAGGAACGATCGAAGATCTGCTTCGCATCAAGGAAGAGATCGGGCTCGAGATCAAGCCGGATTTCATGCTGCACGACGCGATCCTCGAGAGCGGCACCGTCGAGCTGTTCGAGGTTATGGTGCTGCGTGATTCCAGGCTTGTCGGACAGACACTCAAAAGCGTTCGTTTTCGGCAGACGTACGATCTGACGGTGCTCGCGATCAACCTGCTCGGCGACGGGCTGCGCGACGCCCTCGAC
>CAMLKY010000246.1 GCA_946480545.1 uncultured Acidobacteriota bacterium | reverse complement strand
GGGTGAAAATATCCTGCTCAGCGTTGCTATCACGAACACAACTGGTGCGACGGTAACGAACGTCGTGGGAACGGCGGTTGGCGGCGGCAGTGCAAATTATGGTGACATCGCAAACGGCGCGACCGTTACGCGGCAAATCGCGTACACGGTGCCGGGTGACGCACTGTGCGGCAGCCTGCATACGGTTACGATAAACGGCACGAGTTCGGCCGGACCACTCAATACCATGATTCGGACGTTCCGTCTCGGTGCTCCTGTCGGTGGCGCTCCGATCACATTCACTAACAGCACGCCGATCACCATCCCGTCCAGCGGCCCCGGCAGTGTCTATCCTTCGACGATCAACGCTACGGGCGTTGCGGGTAATAAGTCGATCCGGGTCGAACTGACGGATCTCGCACACACCTTCCCGGACGATGTCGACTTCTTGTTGGTCGGACCTGGCGGACAAAAGTTGATCATCCTGTCTGACGCGGGAGGTACCAATGACTGGGCGGGTGACGATGTCCAGCTTACGGATACGGCCGCAGCTGTCGCCTCGGACGCAGGCACGGTTCCATCGGGTGAATATAAACCGACCAACTACGGAGCCAGCGATCCGTTCGCGGCACCTGCACCGGCGGGACCGTACGGAAATCCGGGTCCGGCAGGATCGGACACGTTCGAATCGACCTTCGGAACGAGCGGGGCCGGGATGAACGGAACGTGGAGCCTCTACGTGGTCGATGATCTCGCGGGCTTTGCAGGTACCGTTGGCGGTTGGAAGATAACGTTCGAGTCGAACGAGTATCTGTGCAGCATCGCACCGACGACCGTTCGCTCACGAGCCGACTTCGACGGTGACGGTAAGACGGATGTTTCGGTCTACCGCCCGAGCGAGGGTAACTGGTATCAGGATCGTTCGACCGGCGGGTTCACGGTCCAGACATGGGGCATCTCGAGCGACGTGCTGACGCCGGGTGATTTCGACGGCGACGGCAAGACCGATCTCGCGGTATTCCGTGCAAACGATACTGTCGGAGCACCTGACTTCTACGTCCTGAAGAGCAACGACTCCACGGTCTTCGCTCCTTCGTGGGGTGTGGTCGGTGACAGGGCGGTAGTCGCTGACTACGACGGAGACGGCAAAGCCGACCCGGCGGTGTTCAGGCCATCGAGCAATATCTGGTATGTCCTGAACAGCAGTGACGGATCTAACTACGTCGAGGCGTTCGGCCTGACCGGTGATCTTCCGATGGCCATGGATACGAACGCGGATGGGAAAGCGCAGATCGCGGTTTACCGTCCATCGACCACGACGTGGTACATCGCGAGACCGACGGGAGTCCCGGCGACGAACTTCGATTCGTTCGTGTTCGGTCTGGCTACCGATAAACCGGTGCCTGCCGATTACGACGGTGACAACAAGGACGACGTAGCCGTCTACCGACCGTCGAATGGTACATGGTATGTCCTGAGGAGTTCGGACGGGGCGACAAGCCTCACTCCGTTTGGCGGCTCTACCGACGTACCGGTGCCGGGTGACTACGACGGTGACGGAAAGGATGACGTCGCGGTATATAGAAACGGCACCTGGTATATAAACCGCTCGACTTCCGGATTCCTGATCCAGAATTTCGGACTCGCCTCGGATACGGCGATCCCGAGCAAGTATATTCCGTAAGGCCCTTCGCTGGACCGGGCGGTCATGCGCATGACCGCCCGGTCCACATAGCAGATTGCGGCCGGCCGGCTGTTACGGTCGGCCGCGTTTTTGTTGGACTTTCATCGAGAGTCTGTCGTCCAATTAAGTATTAAGATCGATTCCCGGGAGCATCACTTATGAAGGCAAGATCGCGCAGGTTCAGATACGCGAAGTTTCTGGCAATTCTGTTTATATCGTTGATAGCCTTTCTTGGTTTGACGCGCACGTCGCCGACAAACGGAAAGGTCTCAGCGTCGGCGAGTGGTCCGTCACCGTCACACACCGGTGCCCCGCTTGAGGCAAACTGTACCGCCTGTCACGGCGACTTCCCTGTCAATAGCGGAACCGGTAACGTAACGATCACCGGGCTTCCGGCAAATTATCTTCCCAACCAGTCGATACCGATCACCGTCACGGTGAACCAGTTCGGGGGCGTCGCTTACGGATTCCAGATGACTGCCATCGATGCAGCGGGTCGAAAGGTCGGTACCTATATGCTTCCGCCGGGTAGTCCGTCACAGCTTCAGGTCATGACCGGGTTGGTCGGGCCCACAAATATCGAGCGCAGCTACATTGAGCATACGGTCGATGGAGTCGTGCCGACGCAGTTCCATACCAAGTCATGGAGTTTTACGTGGGTGGCTCCTTCGACTCGTGCAGGAAAGGTCAGCTTCTATGTCGCGGGCAACGGAGCGAACAGCGATGGCAGTCCGAGCGGCGACTTCATTTATACGAGTGCAAAGGCGTCGCTGTCAGGAAGCGCCATCTCGAACTTCGACACCGACGGTATAAGCGATCTCGCGGTATTTCGTCCGTCGAACGGGGTCTGGTATGCCGTCAACAGTAGTGACGGTGCGAACCAGGCAAGTCAGTTCGGGATCGCCGAGGACAAGATCGTGCCCGGCGATTACGATGGCGACGGCAAAACCGACCGTGCCGTCTGGCGCCCGTCGACCGGCGTTTGGTACATCGAGCGGAGTACCGGCGGATTCACGATCGTACAGTTCGGAGTCAATGGTGATGTTCCGGTGCCCGGTGACTACGACGGGGATCTGAAGAACGACCTCGCGATCTGGCGACCGTCCACCGGCGTCTGGTATGTCGCGCGTAGCTCGAATGGCACCTTTGATATCCGGCAATTCGGTATATCAACCGACAAGGCGACCCAGGGTGATTTCGATGCCGACGGAAAGACGGACCTCGCGGTTTGGCGTCCGTCGACGGGCGTCTGGTATATCTGGCGGAGCTCCGACTCGGGATTTACGATCTTTGCATTCGGGCTCGACGGCGACCGGCCCGTACAGGGCGATTATGACAGCGACGGACGAACAGATGCCGCCGTATTCAGGCCGTCTAACGGAGTCTGGTATCTGAACCGGTCACAGCTCGGTTTCACCGCTATGCAATTCGGCATCGCGACCGACCGCCCTGTGCCGGCGGATTTTGACGGCGACGGAATGACCGATGTCTCCGTCTATCGCGACGGCGTGTGGTATATCTTCCGCAGCTCGGACAGCGGCGTCACCATCAGCAGCCTCGGATCGGCGGGCGACGTCCCAATCCCAGCCGGCTACATCGCACAGTAAGTAACTATCCAACCGGAAAATGAGAAACCCGTCAGAAGCCTTAGGCCTCTGACGGGTTTGCCTGTAACGGAAGAAGGTTTCGACTTCTCGTCAGGGTTACGGTCTGGGGGTTCCGGCCGGTGCTACCACTGCGGGCTGGAGTGTCACGGGCAGGGTCTGGTTCGGATCGGCTGTCGGAACATCCGAGTTGGATGTCGGGTTGCCAAGCGGAACCGGCTGGAGGATCGTAGCCGACGGCTTCACGCCCGACGAGCCACTGGTCACCGGGAAGTCCGGACGCGAGATCCGCGGAGTGATGAAGAAGAGAATCTCGTTCGTGTTGCGCTCGACACCTTTTCTCTTGAAGAGGTTACCGAGGATCGGGATCTTGGACAGACCCGGTGTGCGATTCTGGTTCTCACGCTCGTCATCGAACAGCACGCCTCCGACCACGGTTGTACCGCCGTCCGGAACCGTTACCTGGGTTTCCATGATCTGCGTGTTGATGACCGGGTTGGCACCGGCTGCTGCCGTTGCGGCCGAAGCGTTTTCAGCAAGCACGTCGAGAACCACCGTACCGACATCCGTGATCTGCGGAGTGATCTCGAGCTTCAGCGGAACGTCGACATAGGTCGTCGTGATGACAGGATCGCCACCGCCTTCACCCGGCTGGATCGTCGTGATCGGGATCTGCGTTTTGCTTTCGATCTTTGCACGTCGATTGTTCAGCGCGGTCACACGAGGAGTTGCGATGATCTTCGCCTGTCCTTTCTGTTCACCGGCTGTAAGCAGAGCACTGATCTGAGCTGTTCCGAAGATACCCGTCGTCAAACCGATGACGGTGTTGGTGTTCTGTGCCTGGATCGGATTGGAGATGACGGCATCGGGCAGTCCTGTCGGCAGGGGAAGATCCGAAGAAATACCCGGAAGGGTTCCGCCGAAGCCACCGCTTCCGCGAGGGCCGACGATCAAACCCGTAAGCTGGAATCCGATGTCACGGCTGAAGTTGCGGGTCGCAACGACGATGCGGCCATCAACTTCGATCGAGCCGCGTCGCGAAAGACGTCGCTTGATGATCGGGAGCAGACCTTCGCCGCCGCCGGCTGAGTTGCCGCTCGAACCGCCGCTCTTGCCACCGCCGCCGGCCGAAGGCGCCCCAACGGTCGTGGTTCCGCTCGTGGACGCACCGCGGGCCATCGAGCCTGCAGCACGTGCATAATTCAAACGGATAAATTCTGTGAACAGTGGCGAGCCGTCGAGCTGATTGTCCATCTGT
>CAMLKY010000245.1 GCA_946480545.1 uncultured Acidobacteriota bacterium | reverse complement strand
CACGCCTGGCGAGCAAGGCAGCGATAGGAGGCGCGCTCGCCGCTGGGCTCTAATGTAAGCGAGTCAGTGACGACCAGACAGAAACTCAACCGCCTACAACTGCGCGCCGCAGTATTTGCAGAATAGTGCGTCGATGTCGTGGGGTTCGGCGTGACACTCCGGGCAAACCTGCGAAGATTCCGGCTTACCGGCGCGTGTCAGTTCGGCAGTGACGATACCGGTCGGTACGGCGATGATGCCGTAGCCGAGGATCATCACGGCCGAAGCGAGGAATTTACCCAACATCGTCCGCGGCGCCAGGTCTCCATAGCCAACGGTCGTCAAAGTCACGATCGCCCAATAGATGCCAGTCGGAATGTTCACGAAGCCGTGTTCCTCGCCTTCGATGGCGTACATCAATGACCCGACAACCGTCACGATGACGAGCACGGCAACAAGAAAGACAAAGATCTTCTTGCGGCTGGCCATGAGTGCGGAAGTTATTATTCTCGACGCAGATGTATATTCAGCAAGCTTCAGGATCCGGAAGATGCGAAGCAGCCTGAGGATGCGCACGGTCAGGAAGAACTGGGTTCCTGGAATAAAGAGGCTCAGATAAGTCGGTAAAATCGCGACAAGATCCACTACGCCGTAGAAGCTCAGCGCATACCGGATCGGCCGCCGCACGGCGATCAAACGCAGGATGTATTCGAAGGTGAAAAGAACCGTAAGCGTCCACTCGGCGGCTAGCAAGGAATGCCCGACAACATCGCGCACTTCGCGGATGCTCTCGAGCATGACGATAGTGACACTCAGAAGGATCAAGCAGATTACGGTGACGTCGAATGCGCGCCCGGCCTTGGTCTCTGATTCGAAAACGACTTCGTGGACCCGCTGTCGCCAGCCGAGTGCAGATTCTTCTCTCTTATCAGTACCAACTATCACAAAGCTTATTGTCGCCCAACCGTGGGCAGGCTCACGAGATTCGCAAGTAATCGGTAAGCGCCCGGGACGCCCGCCGGTAGCTGCCGGAACAGCGAGTAACTGCAGTAGACATACTTCCCTTTTCCAACATCGGCCACGACGAGTCCGCCTTTGTTCTCCGCCTCGCCCGCGTCGTGCGATTCCAGAAGTCCAACGTACTTCGAATCCATCGTCGAAAAGTTGTACAAGTTACGCTCCTGTACCCAGCCCCGGAAATCCTCCTGGGTGATCTTATTCGGAAAATTGAACACCGGGTGGTCTGGGACCAGGATCGTGACCGGCGCATTCTCGTCCGATACGCGCGGCCCCATCTGCACCGGGAACGGTGCGAGATTCTGTTGAGAATAGGTAGGCGGCAGTTGGTATTGGACGATCAGTGTCCCGCCATTGTCGGCATAATCGAGAAGCCGTTGATTGTTCGCTACGACATCGGGCCGAACCTGGTACGCCCGGATGCCGACCACGATCGTGTCGAACCGCGAGAGGTCGCCGCTCGCGAGCGTGCGTTCGTCAATGTTTTCGACGTCGAATCCCATTTCCGCGATCGCCTCGGCGACGCGATCCCCGCTTCCGCGTATATAGCCGATCTTCACCGGTTGGATTTGAAGATCGATAAGTTTGACGTCGAGCTTCGCCGGACGATAGATCCGATGCGTCTGAATATGTTCGTACGCGATCGTTTCCATCGATTCAGAGAATACCTTGTTCCCGGAGATCGCCTCGGCCATGATCTCGACGGCACCCGCCGGCGTAGAGCGGGGGATGTGCACGGAAAAGCGGACCGACACAACCTCTCCTTTTCGAGTCATGGAGTACTGAGACTCTCCAGGCGACGAGGTCCACCCATTCGGGAGTCTCAGGCGCACTTTGCCGGAGCTCGGACCGGAGGCGTTGTTACGTAGCGTCACCGTCACCTCGCGGGCGGGCTTTTCGTCTCTTGTGGAAACGATCATCAATCGCTTATCCGGAGCGATGCTGACGGTCGGAACGAGATTCAGGTTGCGGCGGATCTCACCACGGATGTCATCGGCGTAGCGATATTCTATCGGCTTCTGCACAGTGAAACGCTTGCCGCCGATCGACAGGGTGACGGTCGCCTGCGGAATAGCGTCTCTAAAGGGCAAGCTAAGATCCTGAGAATTGTCTCCGCGAAAATGGTCGCCTACCCGCGGCGTGATCAGCCAGTACGGCTGCGTTGAGGTAAAGCCTTCAGGGATTTTTAACGTGAAGTATTCCGAGTATGTGGCAGCCTCGCGCCGGAAGGGCCCGGCGGCGGCGGCGGAAGGTTCGGGAGCCTTTTCAGAGGGCAGCGTAAACTCGATATTAAGGACGCGGACGTCGATACCGTTTGGCGGGACGAACATCCGAAAACTCACGGGAACATTCTCAAAAGGCGCCGCCGTCTCACGATCGGCCAGCACGTCGATGCGGATTCCCGCAAGGCGAAGGATAAGATCTGTCGCCTCCGGATACGAAGCGACCAGATCAGGCACGAGCAACTCGGGGCGCTGGGGATCCAAGAGCTGCGAAAAAGGTCGTCGCACGGAAAGGTCGAGGCCGTCGAAGATCCCGGTCTCCTTCTCGGACTTTGGGGCCTGACTTTCGATCAGCGTCAGATTCGAAAACTGGTCCCCCTTCAGTTCCAAAACACCCTGCTCCTGCGACCGGTGCTGGCTTCGCGCATGCATTGCGATCTCGAAATATGATCGGCCTAGGAGCGTATCGAATTTCCCCGTATTGATGCGTAAAGTTGGCTCGCCCTGACCGCGGTGCCGAACGTAGAATTTCTTGACGGTCCAGACGGGACCCTCGGCTTTACACTGGCTCACATCAGCCGCCGCTTTCACCGCGAGTGGAGAAATATATCCCGCAAACTGGTGCTGGCCATGACCATCAGCCGGAGTGCCGGAGAATTGCGAGATAACGACGAGAGGCTGATATGACCTTATCACTCGCACGACGTCACAAAGGATCAGCTTCTCATCCCACTTTTGTTTCGCCTCCGCGAGAGTCTTGGAGAAGCCGTAGTCATAAGCGCGGGTAAAGAACTGCTCGGCCCCATCCAGCTTTCGCGCTTGCAGAAGCTCTTCGGTCCTGATCACTCCCAGCGCTTCGCCAAGTTCGGGACCGATGATATTCTGCCCGCCATCGCCACGGGTCAGAGACAGGTATGCGGTGCGTGCATTCTCACCGCGAGCCAGATATGCGAGCAGCGCCGTGTCTTCGTCATCGGGATGGGCACCGATCATCAGCGCGCTTGCATTTGTGTTCAGCCGTTTCAGTGCCTGGGAAAGTCCCAGCGCGCCCTGGTCGTAGACCGGCCTTATTTGCGCTTGTAACCGCAGAGACGCTGAGACGCAGAGAAGGACTAGCAAACCGAAAAGGATTTTTCGCGAGGTCATTACCGATAGTTTAATCGAAACCGATTCTAAATACTCTGCGTCTCGGCGTCTCTGCGGTTAGTTGGCTCGGTCAGCGAAATGAGATACCCCGCGATCACCGTTACCACCGCTCCGATGACATTGAACCAGAGAAATTCGATGTTGGTATATTTGCTCGCGATCCAGACAGATGCGATCCCGAAAAGCAATCCAAAGAACGCGCCTCGAGAGCGGGCACGTGGAACTGCAAACGCGAGGACGAACACTCCGAGCAGCGAGCCGTAGAAGAACGACCCGAACTTATTCACGACCTCGATCAGCGAGCCGAGGTTAGTCGCAAAGATCGCGACAATGCACGCGAAGATCCCCCAGATAAAAGTCGAGATACGCCCGACCATCACGTACCGCGCGTCGCTTGCGTCCGGCGCATACAAGCGCCGGTAGAAGTCGATGGTCGTCGCAGTCGCGAGCGCGTTCAGCTCCGCCGATATCGAAGACATCGCGGCCGCGAAGATCGCGGCGATGATGAGTCCGATCACCCCCATCGGCATGTGGGCGAGAACGAATGTCGGAAACACGTAATTCACATCATTGAAGTTCTTGTCACTTGTCTCTCGAACAAATCCAAGGGCCTCCCTTCGACTGTCATTGAATTTCTTGTCTGCAGCGATATACAGCTCACGTGCGGCAGGCGCGTTCTCGGCATAGGCTATTGCGGCACCTCGCCGTTCGGCGTGTGCGGACTCGTATTTCTGGACGATCTCCTGGAACCTCGAATCGGTGGAGGCCTTCGCGACCTCGTGAACGTTGAAGACAACCGGCGGCGTCGTAAACTGGTAGAACACAAACACGAGGATGCCGATAAGCAGGATAAAGAACTGCATCGGGATCTTTAGAAACGCGCTCATCAACAGCGACGTTCGCCCTTCATCGACCGACTTCGCCGTCAGGAATCGCTGGACCTGGCTCTGATCGCAGCCGAAGTAGCCCAGCATCAGAAAGAGCCCGCCGATCAGTCCCGACCAGATCGTATATTTCTCCTGCAGATCGAACCGGGTATCGACCATCTCGAGTTTCCCGAGGCTTCCTGCCAGGTGGAGCCCATCGGACAACGAGACACCGTCGGGAAAGCTAGACACAATGACGAAGAAGCACACGCCAAGGCCGAAGAAGATGACGAACATCTGCTTGACGTCG
>CAMLKY010000244.1 GCA_946480545.1 uncultured Acidobacteriota bacterium | reverse complement strand
TTCGGAGCCGGAGCGAACAGGACCTCGAGACCCTTCTTTACGCCCGCCATGATCGCGGCGATCTCGCGAGCGGGCTCGACGATCTTGTGCTGGACGAACTGGGTCGTATCGACAACCTGATCGTGCGTCCGATCGATGGTCTGGCTGACCTTGAGCACCTTGTCCTTTGCCGTGATCGCCGTCTCGCCGACAAGCAGCCGCAGCTCAGCGACCTCTTCTTTTATGAGCTCGGTCGATTCCGCAAGGTGACGCGTCGCGGTCGAGAGATTCGATGAGATCTCGTTGAAATGCACGGAGATCTCTTTGCCCTGCACGCTCATGGCGTTGACCTTATCGATCAGCGGATCAAAGCGCTCCTCGAGCCTGCCGACCGTCTTCACAACGCGACGAACGATTATTGCGATGGCGATCAGTGCGATCGCCATTACGATAAAGCAGATGGCGATCACGATCGACGAGATCATCATCCAGAATTGAGGCTCGTTCGCGTTCATACGCTAGCTGTTTTCTTTTTCAACCGGATAGGTTGGACGACCTTCCGTGATCGACTTCGCTTCATTGCGGCGCTTCTCGGCCACATAGGCTTCCTTGCCCGCTTCGACCGCCGCGGTAAACGGATTTGCCGTTCGTGCCGCCGCCGTTTTCGCCTTCTCAGTCAGCTCGCCCGCCTTTCCCTGAGCAGTTTGATAAAGCTCGCTCGCACGTTCGCGGCCCACTTCGTAGTACTCTCCGGCACGTTCCTGAAGCTGGGTTGCCGTCTCCTTGCCTTTCTCGATCCCTTTGCGCGTAGCATCAGCGATGTCCCCACGAAGCTCCTGACCCGACTTGGGCGCGAAAAGAAGTGCGATCACCGCCCCGATGCCGCCGCCGATCAGAAGGTAGGTCAACTTGGTGCTGACGTTAGACTCTTCTCTTTCGTAATCGTATCTCATACTTATGCTCCTTGATGATAAAAAGCCGTATAAACCATTGATTTCCTTGGAAGGACAACTATAGCAGAGTTTAGCCGATTACGACAGGATCTGGGCTGTGCTTTGTCATTGGAATTTGTCATGGTCCTTCGTCCTTTCTCACTTGTCCTCAGTGGTAGGTAGCAACGGTCATTGCGCATTTCCTGATCCCGCTGACGAATGACACAAATGACCAATGACAAAGGACAAATGACCCTGCCCCGACTTTTTGTTATCGTATTTATTCGCTTTTTGCAGTAATGAATCCTGAGAACATCAGAAATTTTTCAATAATCGCCCATATCGATCATGGGAAGTCGACGCTTGCCGACCGGATCCTCCAGTTGACCGGAGCGGTCGCCGACCGTGACATGGAAGATCAACTGCTCGACGACATGGACCTCGAGCGCGAGCGCGGTATCACGATAAAAGCCCATGCGGTGCGGCTCGATTACAAGGCGAAAGACGGAAAGCAGTATGTCCTGAATCTGATCGACACGCCGGGACACGTCGATTTCAGTTACGAAGTTTCGCGATCGCTGTCGGCATGCGAGGGAGCGCTGCTCGTCGTTGATGCGTCGCAGGGCGTCGAGGCACAGACGCTCGCGAACACGTACCTGGCGATCGAGAACGATCTCGAACTTGTGCCGGTGCTCAACAAGATCGACCTTCCCTCGGCAGAACCCGAGCGCATAAAGGAACAGATCGAGAACATCGTCGGACTCGACGCGAGCGAGGCCGTCCTGACGTCGGCAAAGACCGGGCTCGGCGTCGACGAGGTGCTGGAAGCGATCGTCGCGAAGGTGCCGCCTCCAAAAGGCGATCGCAACGCCCCGCTGAAAGCGCTGATCTTCGATAGTTGGTACGACTCGTACCGCGGCGTGATAGTTCTATACCGCATCATCGACGGGACGATCAGGAAAGGAACGAAGATCAAATTCTTCAACACCGGACGCGAGTATCTGGTCGAGACCATCGGCGTGAATCGGCCGAAGGCGACCCCCATCAACGAGCTTGGGCCAGGCGAGGTCGGATTCCTGACCGCGTCGATCAAGACCGTCGCCGATGTTCAGATCGGTGACACGATCACCGAATCTGCGCGGCCGGTTGACACACCCTTCCCAGGATTCCAGGAAGTAAAGCCGATGGTCTTCGCCGGCCTCTACCCGACCGACTCGGCGCAGTACGAGGACCTTCGCGACGCGATGGAGAAGCTGCGTCTAAACGACGCTTCGTTCTTCTTTGAACCGGAATCGTCGACGGCTCTCGGTTTTGGCTTTCGATGCGGGTTTCTCGGCTTGCTCCACATGGAGATCATTCAGGAACGACTCGAGCGGGAATTCAATCTCGATCTCATCACCACCGCGCCCGGCGTGCGTTATCGTGTGACAACGACCGATGGTGTCATCGAAGAGATCGATTCGCCCTCGAAGATGCCTGACGTCGGACGTATCACCAAGATCGAAGAGCCGTACATCGAAGCGACGATACTGACTAACGATGCGTATCTCGGCGGGATACTGCCGCTGCTCGACGAAAAGCGCGGCGTGCAGAAAAAGTTTGAGTACGTGACAAAGGACCGCGTGATGCTGGTCTACGAGCTGCCGCTGAACGAGATCGTTCTCGACTTTTACGACCGGCTGAAATCGGCCTCGCGCGGTTACGCTTCGCTCGACTACCATCTCTCCGGCTATCAGGCGAGCAAACTCGTGAAGCTCGACATCCTCGTCTCTGGTGAACCCGTCGATGCACTCTCGCTGATCCTGCATACCGACACTGCGACGTCGAAAGGCAGACTTCTCACGGCCAAGATGAAGGAGCTGATCCCTCGACAGATGTTCGAAGTTGCGATCCAGGCCGCTATCGGAAACAAAGTCATAGCACGCGAAACCGTAAAAGCGATGGGCAAGAACGTCATCGCCAAATGCTACGGCGGCGACATCTCGCGCAAACGCAAGCTCCTCGAGAAACAGAAAGAGGGCAAGAAGCGAATGAAGAAGGTCGGCCGCGTCGAGATCCCGCAAGAAGCGTTTCTGGCGGTTTTGAAGGTGAATGAAGGGTAAGCCACAGGGCGTCCCTTCTGCTGGGGGAGCCAGTCCCCGAAGCGGAGACCGAGATTAGCCCAGCCATTTATGGCTGGGTACGGTTTCTCGGATTTCAAGTCCCGGCGCGGACGACTGAACCTCAGCCGTCCCCGCCGGGACTTCGTGTTACCTCCATCCGAACCCATCCATAAATCGCCGGGATATCAACACGGCGTCCTGTCGGACGCGTCGGATTACTGCTTCTCCCTGCGATAACACGTCGCACCTGTACCGTCGTTCAAGCAGATCAACTCGCTGCCGTACTCATCCTGCCGTAATTCGAATTGAAGCGATTTCTTCGTCGGGGTCTTCGTCGTCTCTTTATTCCCGCTTGCCGCGCATGAATTGGTGTTTTTCCAGAAGTCGCGCGTCGGATTCAATGAGATCGTCGATCCGTCGACCGTGTATCGGCCCTGAATCTCGTTAAAGAGCGTGGTCGTGCAGTTGTACATCGTCACTTCCATGTACCCTACGAACTCGTAATTGCCGTTCGGCAGAAACTTGTACCAGAACATGCTGCCGCGGCCAGGCTTCGTCGAGCCCGTAACCCGGTTCTGATACTGGATCGTACCGACGCTGCCGTTCTTCCACGTTCCGGTAATGTCCTGTGCGAATGCTGCTGAGCTAATAGCGAAACAAAATGCGACTGTAAAAAGTATCTTTTTCATTATCGAGACTCCGTATGATTGCGTCGGGAAATCTCCCGCAGACTATCACGCGAAGTTCGGGTGCAAAGTCTATCGCTTGGGCTATTCGTATTCGGAAGAACCCGTTACCCAAATGAACGATTGGATATCGATCATGTCGCGGGGTTTCATATCGGCGAGGTCGGCTCGAACTGCAGAGGCAAAGTCCAAAACGCGGCTGTACATCTCCCACGAAGGCCGCGACGCATAATCCAAGCCGTACCCATACCGCTCGGCTGCCGTTCGTGTGACGGTTGGTTTGAAGAAGATGTGCGTCTCGGGTTGGGCGACGAATCCAAAGACCGTGGTCACGGGATGGGTCAGCACGCGCGACTGCTTTTTGGGAAGTGCGGCGATGGTCTCGCACCAGTGATCGAACCTGCGCGCGAGCGAAGCTCGCCCGTGAAGAAGCTCGTACAATCCCTCAGAAAAGCGCCGTGCTCCGGCGGGCGTTCGGACGGCATCACGAAGGGCCATACTTTCGAAGGAAAAAAGAAGGTTGGTGCCCGAAAGCGATTTCAACGCTCGCGAGGCTATCTCGCCATACTCGCCGCTCGACATCAACGTTCGGAGCGTTGCTCGCGAGAGCGTCGCGTTCCAGCGCTCGTGAGCCCGCCATTTATAGCCGCGTTCCCACGCAATATAAGTTTCGTCTGTGAAGCCTTTGGGGAAGAAGCGTAGAAATTTCCGGCGCGCTTTGACTGCACCCCGATATTCGATCCGTTGTCTTGCGGCTGCGGCTTTCATACTGTCCGTTTCCAAGTCAGTATGAAATCCAGCAAGCAAAGTGCCAGTGGAGGCTAATCCCTTACAGAGACATTTCG
>CAMLKY010000243.1 GCA_946480545.1 uncultured Acidobacteriota bacterium | reverse complement strand
GCTTTCCTCGACGAACGTATCCTGCCAGATCGCCGACATCATTTCGTCCTTGCTTAGGACCCGCCCGTTGTTCTCGACCAGCATCCGCAAGGTCTCGAATTCCTTCGTCGGCAAGTGCACCGGCTCGCCGTCTGCGGTGAGAAGCTGCTCCTGAACATTTAGTAGGAATTTCCCGAATTGGTAGATCGTGGCCATTTAACTAGGGCTTCAGAAAAAATACACAAAAATTCAAAAAATGTTTAAGACAGCAGCCGGAGGTTTCGTGGATCATAGCCCCCGATGATGA
Organism: uncultured Acidobacteriota bacterium; assembly: GCA_946480545.1. The sequence goes on along the minus strand of CAMLKY010000243.1, from coordinate 4,284 downwards.
CAGACAAGAATGACGGCATCGTGGTGGAGATCGACGAACGTATCGCCGTTAAGGATGCGGAACAGCCATTCGAAGCATACTGCTCGATCTGCAGAAAGATGGCGGAAATGGCCAGCCCAAAAACGGCCGCTGTATTGACCGGGATTTCCGAGCGAGAAGTCTTTCGCTTGATCGAGCGAACCGAGATCCATTTTATCGAGAACACTCGCGTGCTTGTGTGCGTTGGGTCACTTCGGAGTCGACGGGCTGATTCTAACACACCGTCAAAGTAACGATTTTTGGAACGACACTCTTCATTAAAAGGAACGTAATCATATGACGAAATGGTTCACATTATTTCTTGCGATTCTCGCAGCATCGACTCCGGTCTTTGCCGACTATAAGATCACGCAAAAAACTACGGTCGAGGAGATCAGCTCTACCGTCACGGTTTACGCGAAGGGCGTACGCGTTCGGCGCGAATCGAAGATGGAGATGGGCGATCCGGAGATGGCCGCCATGATCGAGCAAATGATGCCGGGCGCGAATTCGGTCGAGATCTACCAGTGCGACCTCAAGCAGAACGTCACGATCAACGATAAGAAGCGGGCGTACTTTATCGATTACTACGACTGGTCTGTTCTCTCCGCAGAACAAAAGAAGCGCTTGCCCAATCTAAAGCTTGAGATCAAGGGCACCTCCACTATCTCGGCGGTGGTTACCGATTCGGGGCGCCGGCAGCAGATGTTCGGCCTTACGGCACGCTGGTTAAAGTTCGTGCAGACGATCGAGAATTCGGCGGATTCGTGCGAAGGAAAGGCCAGCGTGCGAATGGAACAGGAGGGTTGGTTCGTAGATCTCGAGCTGTCACGCGAAACCTGTCGGCCACAACCGACACCCGATGCAAAAGGCGGCTGCCGCCCGAAACTGATCCTCGGCACGATGCAGGATCCGGGCTTCTTTCTCGAGGGCACCTCGAAGATGTTCGAGAACAACAAACTCGGTGTGACATATAAATTCGAGACGCTCGCCGTATCGAAAGAAACACTCGACCAGGCCCTTTTCGAAGCACCACGGGCATATCAGGAAGTTCAGTCACTTTACGAGCTAACCAGCGCGGGCGACGTCGACAATACGGCCGGGACCGTAAACAAGATCGGCTGGAACTCGGACGGCGGCGTCGGATTCAGGACAGATAAAAGGAACGCAACGAAAACGGTCGCTATCGATTTCTTCTCGGGTAATACGTCCAAAGTCGATCAGAACATGCTCCGCGGTTACATATCCCAGAAGCTGGGCAGTGCGGGAATGAATGGAGTTGCGATAACCACCCAGGCCGACATCGTGAACGGCAATTTCGCAAATGTCATCGGGGTTCAGCTCGTCAAGGTCAAAGAATCGGGTGCGAGCAAGGTAGGCGGACTTTTCGGAAAGGTTACGGGCAGCGACGGAGCCGCGAAACTTGGCGAATCGGAAGCCGAGATCGCAATGAGTATCTACGGAAGCGATGGCAAGACCGTGGTTTCGACTTCGACCGCCACCGCGAAGGTTAAAGGTACCGGCGACGATGCCGTAAAAGCCGCGATCGACCAGGCCCTCGGAGTCCTGCTCGCAAAGCTCAAATAAACATCATGAGACACGCCGCCATATCACTCGCCCTCATACTCTCGTTGTGCTCGTCTGCGTTCGCACAGCCGCGGCGTCCGTCACCGACTGCAAAGGCGGGTTATCCGTCCGAAAAGGCCGAGGCTTCCGCGGAACCTGATCCACTAGGTGATTTCTCCACCAAAGGGCTTCCGGACGCGTACCTCTTCGGCGGTGCAGCCTCGCCGGAACTCGCGAAAAAAGCCGCCACGGCGATATTGAAGAACGACCGCGATTCCCTTCCGGCCCTCATCGGCGCACTGCAGAAATCCGGCTTCCATATCATCGACAAAGATCAGAAGATCCTCTTCTTGCCGACCGGCGATCCGAACGGGGCCGCGTTCTTCGATTACGAAGTTGCGGGGATGCTTCGGGCAACACAGTTCGGAATGACCACGACGCTCGACAAGATGGCCGATATGCTCGCGAACAACGATCCCGAGCTGAAGCGATTGCAGATGCAGTCACAGATCCTCTCTGATCTCAGATCGTGGAGCACCTTGACGAAAGAACAGGTCGAGACCTTTCCGCGAACAGAGATGTCGGGACGGCAACAGAACGGATTCCTTGCGGCACTGGTCATCGAGCTCGGGGCCGATGCCGAAGGTCTCACTTCCACCGGATCGAAATTGAATCTCATACAGGCCTCGATCATCGAGCGCCGTTTCCTAAGCGATCTAGTCTCGACCTATGCTGCGCTTTCCTCGGGCCAGGCGTTCACGCCTCGACGAGCGGGACCTGAACGGGGAGCCCCGGTCTTCGTAAATGCTTCGTGGAGACCGGTCCCCGATCCGTGCTCGGCGATCGATGCGATAGCAAAACTTCAGGGATACGAAAGCAAGGCTAAGAAGGTGATAAAGCTCTTCGACAAGCTCAGCGAACTGCTCGAGACCGGTGAGTTTCCGACCGGGAGCCCCGCCGGCGGGATCAGCAAGAAGATCCCCGGGATCCTTACCGGTCCGAAGAAGATGTTCGAGGAACGATTCAAGAACGTCGCGGCCGGTATCGAAAAGCTGAACATCGTGATGTCGTACGTCAAGCTCATCGCTGCGAACATGAATATCCACGCCGACTTGACCGTCGAAGATCCCATGCCGCTGATCCGCACCAAGAGCGACCGGATCACCGGCCAGGAGCGTGTGGTAACAGCGAAATTCCGGATCGACTTCGCGGGGTCCGAGGAGATCAACTGTACGGCCAAAGCCGCAAAGATGATGACCGGCCTCGACATCGAAGCGCCCAAGGACGGACCGTTGAAGCACGTGCCGGTCATCTGGGAACCGCTACTCGAGGGCAACGGATATTCCCGATTCACCGGTTACCCGGTGCTTGTCGACGCTGTCGACCCGGTGCGTCGTGATATCAGTCGCCAGAGAACAGGGGACTTCGGCGAGAACCAGATCAAACTCACGGGTAAACCGCAGGCGAAGAACATGGAGCAGGTGCCCGCCGTGCCGGTGCCGACGAAAGCCGACCTCCGTGTAAGCATCGCCACCGAAGACATGGATGCATCGAAGGATCTTCCAAAGATCTTCTTCTTCGGAGTCGGAGGAAAGTTCGGGATCGGGGCATTGATCGAGATCGCGCCCGCGATACTCGGAAAGATGGCGCTGAAATCCTATCGTGTCAGTGTTCCGGTCCGCGATTGGCAGCCGTGCTCGGACGACTGGGGTGGGATCATCAAGCTTCACCGGGTCGTAAACAAGACCGTTAGCGAAATGGGTACCAGGTCGCCGAACGGCAACACCTCCGGAACCGGATTGCTGCGGGTATCTGAAGTCGACGACGCCGAGATCGTGTTGAACCCACGCACACCGCAGGAGGTCGCAAGCAAGGCGCCGCCTAAACTCGCGACCGTTTATGCCCGTGGCGTGCACTCGAGCATCGGCGAGTTCGTCCGCAACGGCGATCCGTGCTGCGGAAGCGACGAGGGAATCTTCCATACGAAGCTACGCCGGGGCGAAGAGTTCAAATATCAAAAGACCCTGAAGATGATGTCGCCCGTCGCGTTCAGCGGAAGCGAGCGGGACTATTGGTTGATGTTCCAGTTCACGATCGACGAGATGATCCCGGTAACGGTGCGTAAGTTCGGCGAAGTGATCGAATCCAACTGCCCGCTCGAGGGCGGCTGGTCCAGAACGGAACAGTCCTACTGGGCGTATGCAGCCACGCTGCCTCAGGGGCGTTGGAGCGACCGCTACCTCAATCCGGAAGGAGAACTTCTATTCGGGACGAAGACCGTCAACTCACCCGACGGGGCGACCGTCACATGGGAGTGGTCGCTGGCGCGATGCAAAAAATGAGGTCAATAGCATGAAACGATTCTTACGAGGGTTACTGACGTCGCCGACTCTGGCAACAAGCCGAAAGAAACCGGCTATGGGACACCTAAGATACCTCGTCGCAACCGCGTGTTACTTACTTTTAACAACCGTCGTTCCCGCCCAGTCGCCGGAATCGTTTGACATTGCGACATTTCAGCCGCCGAAGGGTTGGCAAAAGCAGGCCGGCGCGGACGCGATCCAGTTTTCGATCGAAGACAAGTCGGGAGCGTTCTGCCTCATATCCGTGTTCAGATCCGTCCCGGGGGTTGGGGGTCCTAAGGAGAATTTCGATGCGGCCTGGCAGGCGATCGTAAAGGAGGCAGTTCCGGTGTCAGCC
>CAMLKY010000242.1 GCA_946480545.1 uncultured Acidobacteriota bacterium | reverse complement strand
AACGAGCCCAAGCTCCTCGAGCAGATCGTTCTCCGCCCGGGGTGCGGGCGACACCGATTCCAGCTCCGCCCAGTTCGGAATGGTGGCGAGCGGAATATCGAGGCCGGCGGTCTTTCGTTCGAGAAGCTCTTTCATGTCGCGTCCGACCACGATTATCTTTGCGGCATATTTATAGAGCCACCTGTTGGCAAACGCAATCGCATTTACGAGCAGCGAGTCCGGTTTAGTCTTTCGCGTGGCGATCAGGATCTCAGGATAGTTGTCGTGGATAAGCAGCGTGTACGAGCTGCCCCGGACCAGGGTAGCAAGCGCGATCACGAACGGCATGCTCGGTGGTGTTGTTACGACGAGGACCTGATCTCCTCGGCGAAAATTGATCAACGCCTTCACGAAAACCGAGGCCCCGAGCGTGATCATGTTCAGAAGCCGGAACGGGATCACGTTCTTGTCCAGGCGTGTTCCCGCTGCCCGGAAGATCTCCACTCCTTTGTGAACCTCGTGTTTCGGAGCGATAACGCCGCGGGCTGAATACGTTGGCTGACCGCAGATCACTTTCACGTCGAAGTCATCGGCGAGTCCCTCGGCGATTCGGGTCAGGTAGTAGCCGGTGGACGTCTCCTCAGGATAGTAAAGCTCGGAGACGACCCAGAGCCGCCTGCGAGTCGCGCTCTCTTTGGATATGCTTTCCTCCGACTTCATCAGGAGACGTGTTTTCGAAGATTCGTATAGCCCAGTACGATCTTGCTGACCGTCTGCGCGACATTCTCCGCCAGGTACTCGCGCGGAGCCGTCCAGGTTGCGGGTTGTGAGATCGCGAGTTCGGCCGCGTGAAAAATATTGTCAGGCTCGGCCCCGCTCAGGATATTGCTTCCACACTCGATAGTCTCAGGACGTTCAGTAACGTCGCGCAGCGTAATGTTTGGTATGCCGAAGATTGAGCACTCCTCCTGCACCGTGCCGCTGTCGGTCATGACCGCGAGTGAATTCTTCTCGAGCCGGACGAAGTCGAAGAACCCGAGCGGTTCAAGCAATCGCACGCGCCCAGCGTCAACCGCAATTCCGAACTGTTCCAGTTTCTCCCGCGTTCTGGGGTGCACGCTGACAAGAATCGGCTTTCCAAATCTTTCTGATATCCGATCGAACGCTTCGAAAATATTCTTAAGTCGGTGCTGAATGTCTACGTTCTCGGCTCGATGAAGCGTCACGAGAAGATACTCGAACGGCTTCACACTAAGTTCGTCGAGGATCTTGCTCGCATCGATCTTGTTCTCAAAGCTCCTGAGAACCTCGTTTATCGGGTTGCCGGTCACGTAGATCCGCTCGCGGTCGATGCCCTCGTCGACCAGGTTCTCTTTGCTCCGCTCGGTATACGGCAAAAGGATCGCGCTGGAATGATCGATGATGCGTCGATTGACCTCCTCGGGAACCCTATCGTCATAACAGCGGTTCCCTGCTTCCATATGAAAGACGGGGATCCCGCGCCGTGCGGCGACGATCGCCGAGAGCGCGCTGTTCGTGTCGCCCAGTATGAGGACCTTGTCGGGTTTGTGCTCTGCGAGAAGCTCGTCCGTCTTGCTCAGGATCTGGCCGATCTGTTCACCGAAGCTGTTCGCCCGGATCCCGAGATGCACGTCAGGCGTACGGACTTCGAGATCGCGGATAAAGATGTCACTTAGGCTCTCGTGATAGTTTTGACCGGTGTGAACGGTGACGTGATCACAGTGCTGATCAAGGATCTTCATCACCAGGCTAAGCCTGATTATTTCGGGACGCGTCCCGAAGATCGTCATAACCTTCATAGGCTTTATTTCCCGGCCGCCAGAAAGAACTTGATCTCTTCGCTCGCCGACGCGAGCAGTTCGCGAAGCTCAGGAATCGAGATGTTGTTGTCCCGCGACGAGTACTCGCTGGTCAGTGCTTGTTTGAACTCCGTACCATCCCGCAGCTCCGGTAGGACCGGGAGGATGACGTAGTAATCACCCTGCTCGATCGTCCGGTAACATTCCTCTTCCGACACCATTATCTCGTGCACCTTTTCGCCCGGCCTGATACCCGTGTAACTGATCGGCAGCTCTTTGTCACCCATGATCGCTTTCGCAAGATCGACGATGTTCGCAGCCGGAACCTTGGGTACAAAGGTCTGCCCGGGCTTTCCGACCCGGATCGCCTCAAAGACGGTGTCGACGGCGCGATCAAGGCTTAGCAAAAAGCGCGTCATCTCGGCCAGGGTGATCGTCATCGATTGGCCTTTTTGGACCTGCTCGACGAACAGCGGAACGATCGAGCCACGCGATGCGATCACGTTGCCGTAGCGGACGCACATAAAGCTCGTCTGGCTTCGATCGCGGTTCGCTTCTATCAGAACGCGTTCCTGCAGTGCCTTTGTCATGCCCATCACGTTGATCGGCTTGCAGGCCTTGTCGGTGGAAATTCCGACGACCTTCTCTACCGGCAGATCGTTCTCGCGGATAGCCCGCACTAGATTGGCAGCACCTGTGATGTTGGTCAGAACCGCCTCGTAGGGAAAGTACTCGCACGACGGCACCTGCTTGAGCGCCGCAGCATGAAATACGACATCGGCCTCGCGTAGTGCGGCTGTCAGTGCCGGATAGTCGCGCACGTCGCCGATCCGAAAACGGAGCAGGTCCTGCGAGTTCTGATAAATGACGTCGTCGGTCGCCGCATCGCGATGCATGTAATCGAGCCGCATGTAATGCTGCTTTGCTTCGTCGCGCGAATACACCGTTATACTTTTCGGCCGTCCCAGCTCACCTTTCAGCAAACGACGAACGAGCGTCTGTCCGAGCGAACCGGTGCCGCCTGTCACCAATATTCTCTTTCCTTCTAAAACACTCATGTAGTTGTTTTCGATAACCCGCTTCTCCAACCCTCGTATGGCGTCGGGTCCGAGGCCATTCGTTCGATCAGTTCCGGCCACGCCGCCGGAGCAAAGCCGGTCGCATCCCGGAATCGTTTGGAGTCGAGGCTCCGGTCAATATGAAAATCTTCGAAAGGCTCGATCTCCAGTTCGATGCCGTAACTTTTCTTTATCAGATTTAATAGCTCGAATTTGTTTATAGGTTCACTAGAAAGGTGGTACAACCCGCTTAGATCGCGGTGGTTCCTGATCAAGTCTGAAATTATATCCGCAAGAACTATGGTTGGAAAGCCGGAAAAGACGGCGTTGACATAACCCTTCACGCTCTTTCCCCGTTCGCTGAGCGCCCATTCGACGAGCCCATGCGAAGTCATAAGCTCACGCCCGATTATCGAGGTGCGCAACGTCAGCGCATTGCCGCTTTCTACCTCGCCGAGGTGCTTGCTCTTCCCGTAAAGATCTGTTGCGTTAGGATGATCTTCCTCCGAATACATCCCACGAACACCATCGAAAACGCAGTCGGTGCTTATCTGGATCAACCGAGACCCATGACGTTCCGCGATGGCGGCGAGCTGGTGCGGGAGCACTGCGTTGATCATCAGCGTCGTAACCGTATTCTTCGCCGTTGGGATCTGCTTAACGATACCGACCGCGTTAAAGATCACATCGGGTCTGATCTCGGCGACGGCGCGCTCGACAGCGTCGATGTCATCGACCGATATCGAGTCAATGGTCCTGTCGGGTGGAAAGAGCTTGAACCGCTCGTAATCCGACAGGCTCCCGCGCAGGGTCGTCCAGACGTCGAACTCCGACCGCCACTGCTGGACCAGTTTATGCCCGAGCATGCCGCTGCCGCCCAGCACCAGAATTTTCATAACATTTGTAAGGTGTACGCCTTTTAGAATTTAACGAAACGAGGGAGGGAGGTCAAAAGGTAGATCATTCCTGCGGGCAATCCATTTTGCCTCTTAGCGACTTTGCGGGAAGGCCGCTCTCGATAATCCGAATAGCTGGTTTTCCTGCGAAGCTGCTGACATGCAAAGAAAACTAAAAACGTCGAAACTAGAAACCAGGAACCAGAAACTCGATCCCGGATTTCTGCTATATTTCTAACCATGTGCGGGATTGCCGGCATTGCCGGTCTTAAGAACAGAGAAATAGCCGACTCCACGATCCGTCGGATGTCGCGTGCGATCGCGCATCGTGGCCCGGATGCCGACGGCTTCTTTGTCGACGACGCCATCGCCTTTGGCCACCGCCGTCTTTCGATAATCGATCTATCCGAAACCGCCAACCAACCGCTGTTTGACGCGTCCGGCCGCTTCGCGATCATGCTCAACGGCGAGATCTACAACTATCGCGAGGTTCGAAAGCAGTTCCCCGATTACCCGTTCCGAACACAGTCGGATACCGAGGTCATTCTCGCCGCGTTCGAAAAGTACGGTCCCGGCTGTCTCAATCTGCTGAACGGAATGTTCACGATCGCGATCTGGGACAAATCACGACGAGAGTTATTTGTGGCCCGCGATCGTCTCGGGGTCAAACCGTTCTACTATTCGATAACAGGTGACGGAGTTCTGCTCTTTGCTTCGGAGATACGTTCGTTGCTTGCCAGCGACCTGGTCGAGCGGAAACTTAATCGCGAAGCGCTGACCGAATATCTGATGTACCAGTCAGTCTACGCCCCGCGGAC
>CAMLKY010000241.1 GCA_946480545.1 uncultured Acidobacteriota bacterium | reverse complement strand
ACACACGATAAGGTTCAACGGTCGATTCCAGGGCTGTCATAACTAAATTTCCGAACAAGCACTTTGCTCTGTTCCCACTTATCAACTCTGCCACTCGCGCGCTTTGCGCGATAAAGGAGGGCAATATGCCGAACATTCCACTGTCGTCCAATCTTCGGGATGAATACCAAACGCTTTTTGATACGTGTCAGATAAACTCGAATCGGGTCGCTGCCGTTGACGGTTTTGCGAAGGATGTCGAAAAGAACAAGGATCGTTATGCGTCCGTGGGAGGTACAAAGATCCCCTGGTACTTCATCGGGGTTATTCACTGCATGGAATCATCACTCAGTTTTTCCAGGCATCTGCACAACGGCGATCCGTTAACCGCGCGGACCGTACAGGTGCCGAAAGGCCGTCCAAAGTCGGGTACGCCGCCATTCACCTGGGAAGAGAGCGCTGAAGACGCTCTGGCGCTGAAGGATCTTTTTGCCTGGAGTGACTGGAGCGTTCCCGGACTTCTTTACAAGCTCGAGCAGTACAACGGCTGGGGATATCGAACATATCATCCGCACGTAAAGTCGCCCTATCTCTGGAGCTTTTCCAATCATTACACGAGCGGAAAGTATGTGAAGGACGGTGTGTGGTCAGACACAGCGGTTTCAAAACAGTGTGGTGCGGCGACGATCTTGAGGAGGATGGCGGAGCGACAGGCGATCAAGTTTGACGCGGCCGGAGAACCGACCCTTGGTAACACCGACGGTCCGACCATAGATTCGCTCGCCCCCCTCATGAAATATGCTCCTACGAAATTCAATCCGATCGCGTCACAGCTTCAGGAAGCATTGAACAGATTCCCAGGGATCTATCTCAAGGTGGATGGGCTTGCAGGGAAGCGAACATCGGATGCATTGAAGCGCCTGACAGGGTGTTACCTGATCGGCGACCCGCGAGCATAGTGGTTTCGTGGTGCTACAATCACCGACGGTGCGAACATTACTCCTTTTAGGTAGCTGCCTCGCATTCCTATGCGGTTGCAGCCCGACCGACAAGCCCGTCGGCGATACAGTATCCGGTGGCACGGAGGCTTCTCGATCGCCTGCCGAAATTGAACCCCGACGAGGCCGCATCGGCGAGATGGTCACGCCGGAAACCCCCAAGGCGACGTGGGTGCCGATCTTCTACGCTGAGATCCATCGCGTTGCCTCGCTCGCCGGCGAAGCGCCGCTACGCGAAAAAGAATTAAACGAAAGCGACATAGAGTTGCGGATCTGGGGCGGTTTCGGGCTAACCCCGTTGGACGGATTTGCAGTGAGTCGAACCGGGAACCGGTGGGAAGCAAAAGCGATCGCTGCCGACATGAGGACGAGCGTCGCGCCGAGGATCAAAGTGCTCGCCGAACCGGAACAAGGCTGGGATGCGGCGTGGGCAAAACTTCTAGAGCTTCAGGTACTGACGTTACCGGATGCCGCGTCCATTGAATGCAATCCCGGACTCGAGGACGGATTCTCGTACGTGGTCGAAATGAAGAAGGGAGATCGCTATCGAACCTACATGTACGAGAACCCAGACGCCAAGCAGCTTTGCCCCGAAGCCGATCAGTTGTTGACCATCCTTCGATTTATCGAGTCCGAGTATGGCGCTAGCTGGAATGGGCGTTAATCAACACGATCTTCCGGCGACATCCTCACCAGCATGCGAGCGCGTTGACGACCCACGAGCTACGCTTTACTTCCGATTCATCAGCACTTTCACCGCCGCCTCGATCTGTTGATCTCGGCCTGACGCCATTACGTCCGGTTCGTTGCGAACCAGGATGTCGGGCTCCATTTGGTTGTTCTCGCCGCACTTTCCATCGAGCGAACGCCAGCATCCCATCGGAATACCGAAACGGATCGTCGGGTCGATCTGGTTTTCCCACCAGACGAAAGTTCCCGTGCCCGGTACCGGCATTCCGAGCACCTGGCCGATACCCTTTGCTTTATAGGCGAGCGGGAACAGGTGTGCGTCAGAATAGTTGCTTTCACCCACCAGAACGATCGAGGGTTTGATCCACTTATCGAACGGCTCGCTGCCGACATATTGCCCGTGCGGCACAACGTCGAAGTACTTCTTGCCGCTCAGGAAATCAGAGAGTTGTTCATGGATACTTCCACCGCCATTGAAACGGGTGTCGACGATGATCGCATCCTTGCTGATATTCAGGCCGAGTGCTTCATCGATCGCTGCACGCATGCTCGCATCGTTCATCGAACGGACATGGATGTAGCCGATCCTTCCTCCCGACAGCCTCTCTGTTTCAGCACGCCGAGCCCTTACCCACCTCTTGTACATGAGCTCGTTTTCGTCGCCGCGGCTCACCGGCTTGACTGTCTCGTCCCAGCGCTTGTTCGTCGACGGATCGAAGACCGAGATCAAGGTGAATTTACCGGCTTTTCGATTGAGAAGTTTGTAGAAGTCCATCGATGCATCGATCGTATTACCATCGATCGCCTCGATTATATGACCCGCCCGAACGCTCGAGGCGGCGATATCTACGGGTCCGCCCTGGAGCACCTCCGCGATCTTCACTCCGTCGCCCGTGTGGGCATAGTCATAAAGCACGCCAAGCGACGCGGTCTGATCGCCCTGTGGAAACTGGGGACTGTAATATGCGCCGGTGTGTGAGACGTTCATTTCACCGAGCATCTCGCTTAGCATCTCGGCATAGTCGTAGTTGTTGTTGATGTACGGCAGAAAACGGCGGTACGCCGTGTAGTAGAAATCCCAGTCTACGCCATTGAGATCGGGGAAGATCAGCTTCTGCTTGAACTGCCGCCATGAGTGGTCGAAGATGTACTCTTTCTCGGCCGTATAGTTGAGCACCATCTCGGTATTGATCCCGATCGGTTCAGACTTGCCGCTTTCCGCATCGACCTTCACCGGCCGTCCGTCGGCGATCACAAAAATGAACTTGCCGTCGGGCGACATTTCCATCGATGTGTTGTTCGCCCCGAGCTTATTGAAGAGCTTCGTGTCGCGAGTGCGAATCTCGGTCACCCAAAGATCATTACCTTTTTCGAATGACGTCAGGTAATAGAGCTTCTCGCCATCGTTTGAGAGAACCCAGTCAGAAGCCGCGGATGCATGGATCGTGAGACGCTGTTTTCTCTCGGTCATCCCATCCCAATCGAAGGTCAGCGTCTTGTCTTTTGGCGAAGGGGATGGGCTCGGTGACGGCGATCCGGCGGCCTTCGCCTTTTCTTCGGCCTCCTTCTTTTCCTTGTCCTCTACTTCTTTGAGAAGTGCGTATTCTTCCTTTGAAAGCCGAGCCCGATCGTAGAGCGCTTTCGTAAAGTACATCCCAAAGACATCGCCTGAAACTGCATTAAGCGCCTGCGAGAACGATCCTTCGCGCGTGACGCCCAGATCATCATCTTCCCGTCCATCGTCCACTTGGGGCGGAAATCGTCGTAGCCGCTCTGGGTGAGGTTCCGGAGCTGGCCCTTGCCGTCGGCCGAAATCAACCCGACCTCCGGTGTGAACATCCGTTCCTTTGGACCAAATTCAACGAGTAGCCACTTTGAATCAGGCGACCATTGGTAATATTGATCGCCGTCGGCGTACGAGTAGTTATACTCGGCGGGCAAAACCGTACGCGATTGCTTTGAGGCGATATTGACGACTTTCAGCGTCGTTCGATTCTCGAGATATGCGATCTCCTTTCCGTCGGGTGAGAATGCCGGCTGGAATTCTTCAGCAGGCGTCGTCACTACCGGTTCCTCTTTTACGATCGTCGAAGCATAAAAGTAAGGTTCCTGTTTCCGCGTTATCGACGTTGTATACACATTCCAGTTGTTCCCGCGCTCCGCGGCATAGACAAGCGATTTTCCATCGGGACTCCAGCTAACGGTCCGTTCTTGCCACGGAGTATTTGTGATCCGCTTGACCATCTTGCCATCGATGCTCGAGACAAAGATCTCACCGCGAAAGACGAACGCAAATTCCTTCCCGCTCGGTGCAAGCCTCGCCTGCGTGATCCCACCACTGATGGGAACTATCTTTTCTATCTGATCTCGTCCGTCAGCGGCGATTCGGACGGCGACCTTTTGCGGCTCGCCATCCTTCATCGTGTAAAGTTCGCCGTTGTAGCTAAAGGCGAGCACTCCGTTCCGGGATCTGGACAGGAACCTGACCGGGTGTTTTGTAAATTTCGTAACTGCGACCGAGCGATCGGGGCTCGCGATGCTGCTCTTGTACACGTTGAACGAACCACTCTGTTCGCTGAGGTAGTAGAACTCATTGTCGCCGTTGCCGAACACGGGATTTCGATCCTCGCCTTTGTACGAGGAAAGCTGTGTGTACTTTTTCGAACCCGTATCGTACATCCAGATATCGCGCGTGACCGATGAGGTGTGGTGCTTTCGCCAATCGCTCTCGTAGCCTTTGTAGTCGTGGAAAATGATCTTGTCGCCGTTTGAGCTAACGACGGCATTGAGCGCCGGCGTCGTGATCACGAGAGAGACCCGCCCGCCGGTTACAGGCACCGAGTACAACTCCGTCATGCCGCCGGTGGGGAATTGCACATGCGACGCCAGGTCCTGGCGCGCAGCCGCA
>CAMLKY010000240.1 GCA_946480545.1 uncultured Acidobacteriota bacterium | reverse complement strand
GGCGGAGGAGCAGGAGGAAGGGGCCGAAGGACCGCTGAAGCTCGCGATCGTCGGTGATAGGTGAGCAGATCGCGACCTCTGCGGCATCGATCGGCGAAATACCCTGGGCAATCATCTGGGCCGCATAGATAAGCAGCCGTGTCGAAACGCCTTCTTCCAGTCCGTGACCGCGCAGGTTGCGGACCTTTTGTCCGATCTTCACCAGGTCCATTGCCGTCTCTTCATCGACTCCGCCTTCCTTTGCGACGATCTCGGTTTCGGCGTCGGTCTCGGGATAGTCGAACTCCATCGAAACGAATCGCTGTCGCGTGGATTGTTTCAAGTCTTTCAGGATGGATTGGTAGCCGGGATTATAAGAAACGACCAGCATGAACTCGTCCGGAGCCTCGATAACCGTGCCGCGCTTCTCGATAGGCAGCCTTCGACGATCATCCGTGAGCGGGTGGATGATAACAACCGTGTCCTTTCGCGCTTCGACGACCTCATCGAGATAACAGATCGCCCCGGCGCGAACGGCTGACGTGAGCGGCCCGTCGTGCCAGACGGTCTCTTCGCCCTCGAGCAGGAAACGCCCGACCAGGTCAGTCGATGAGAGATCTTCGTGACACGCCACCGTGATCAGCGGCCGGCCAAGTCGATAGGCCATGTACTCAACAAAGCGCGTTTTGCCGCACCCTGTCGGACCCTTCAGCATCGCAGGCAGCTTCGCGGCATACGCTGCTTCGAACAACTCGACCTCGCGGCCGATTGGCAAATAAAACGGCTCGTTCGCAACCTTGTATTTCTCTACTGCTAGTTCCATTCGGGGTTTATTTTCGCACAAATCACCGAAGAATCATTCTCCGGAATAAGTGAGTAGTGAGAACGGTTTCACCTCTCACTCATCACATATTCCGGAAAGTCGATCACGAGCGAAACTTGTTCCAGTCTCCCCAGATCGCACACGTGACACCTGCCGCGTAAATATTCACGAACAGCGTCTTCCCGTCTTTCGAAAAACATGTGCCGGCGAATTCTGTCCGCTCCAGCTTTGGCACAATGTTCTTCGCAAAATCCGCCATACGCCCATCCGGTGTGAGTATCCGCACAAAAATGTCAGGGTTGCCGCCCTCGCCAAAATAGTCGCTGTCCTCGCAGACGAACATCAGCCGGCTATCCGGCATAAGGCATACGTTGTCCGGCATGTCGAGGATGTCTCGGCTCGGCGATTCGAAGAGCAGCGTCAATTGTCCGCCTTCTCGACCGGACGGCTCGTAACGCCAGATCTGGCCGGCCCGATTGTCACCACCACTCGTCGATGTGAAGTAGATGTTGCCGCGATCGTCGGCGCAACACCCTTCGAGCCGAGCGAACGACGCTCCGCCTTTGGCCTTGCCCTGTTTGAAGACCGCGAGCGAATCGACGTCAGCTTCGGCCGGGTCCGGATCGTCGATCGTTACCCATGTCACCGGCAGCCTGACGTCCGGTTTCTGTCCGCGGCGCGCGTCGTATTCGGATTTACCCGCGATAGCGAGCATCTGCAGCACGCCGCCCTCCGCGAGCCGACGATTCCGCGTTGGAAGGAAACGATAAAAGCCCGACGGGTTCATATCTTCGGTCAGGTAGACGATACCCGTGCGCTTATCTACGGCTGCTGCCTCATGAACGAACCTTCCCATCGCTTTCAGGGGGACCGGCGGCAGGTTCGTATTCGCAGACGCTGGAACCTCGAAACAGTAACCGTGCGGTTTCGGGAATCCACCCGTCTTGATGCCGTTTGCGTCGGTTCGGACCGTCGGGCCAAGAGTCACTTCTTCACACGAGATCCACGAGCCCCAGGGCGTCGGTCCGCCCGCGCAATTTATGAGCGTTCCCGACAGGCTTACGAAATCGCGCACGAGCGTCCGGGTCCGGGGATCGATGATCATCGTCGTCGTTCCACCGCCGCACGTCGCGTCGTAGTGATTTGAATTGCCGATAGCCGAGCCGGGCCGCGGGATACGTCCGCCCGAAACCTCGTGGTTGCGCACGATCCGAAGCTCGCGGCCTACCTTGAAGGTCCACATGCCGTCATGACGCGCGGGCGTCTTCCGGCCATCGGACATATCCGATCCGGTGCGGCCGAGGACGTTGTACTCGAAACCACGCGGCAGTGCGAGCATCACTTCGCCGGTATTCTTTGCGGCCGTGGGAACCAGCTCACCGTAACCGAAAGCTCGAAGGCTCGGCCCATCGCCCGACAGGTTAATCGCGTTAGCTCGGTGCGCGAGGCCGGTGCACGCGAGGGCAAGTCCGCCCGATGACAAAGTTAGTCTTGAAATGAATGACCGTCTGTCCATTGTTTGTCTGCGATGAAGCGTCTGAATTACGATAGCCCGTGGAGAGTCAATTTTCAATTAACTCATGTCAGCAGTCGAGATCAGGCAAGTAACCAGTCACGCAGACATCGAAAGCGCGAAACAGATCTTCCGCGAGTATGAGACGTGGCTCGGGCTCGACCTCTGTTTCCAGGGTTTTGAAGCGGAGCTCGCAGGCCTTCCCGGGAAGTACGCACCGCCATCCGGGCGCTTATATCTGGCAATGCTCGAGGGTGATGTCGCTGGCTGCATCGCCCTACGACAGTTGGAGCCCGGCATATGCGAGATGAAGCGCCTATTTGTTCGCGATGCGTTTCGCGGTAAGCGGGTCGGCGTGCTGCTTATCGAGCGACTGCTCGGCGACGCTCGCGAGATCGGCTACAAGAAAATGCGGCTCGACACTTTCCCTCCGAAAATGGGAAAGGCCGTGCAGCTCTATGAGTCGCACGGCTTCAGGAAAATACCCGCCTACTACGATAACCCGAACGAGAACGTCCTGTTTCTGGAACTCGATCTCTGACCTACTGGCCACGACCGAAGCTTCCGCCATATACATCAGGCGGCGGCGGCACATTTCTAAACTGCTGGTCGAACAACCTCGGGAAAACCTGCCGGTACGCGAATGCGTTCGCCGCATAGATTATCGGCATCACGAAGAGGATACCGATGCAGAGCATTATCACGCCGAGAAGCGCGACCAGGAATTCAAAGATGAACAGAACGATCAGACCGCCGACGTTCGACATCGCTGCACGGGCGCTCAACTTCATCGCGTCGACCGCACCGAGGTCGTGCTCCATCGCGAGCGGTATCGCGAAGAAGAGCAGCACCCGCCAGACGATACCCGCGAGGATCAGTATGACCGCCACGATAATTATGATCACGAGCATCCCGCTCGCGAGCGCGATGGGGAATGTGTCCGACGAAGACTGGTAAAGATCACCACGGCCGGTTGCGCCTTCGAGCCCTATGCGTCCGACGTCGACGGTGATTCGAAGGATCTGCCCGATGATCTCCGGGACCGACTGCACGATGCCGATGACCATCAGCGGAACAAACTTGTCGAAGCCCTTGAACAACATTCCAAAGTCTACGGGCTCGCCTCGCATGTCCCGAAGGAAGATGTAGTACAAGCCGCCCATGATAGGGCCGACCAGAAAGAGACTGACGCAAGGGATGCAGCCCGCGAGGATCATGCCGACAAGCGACACGCCAAAGAAGAGTCCGTAATTACGCTTTACAAGCTCCCACCCATCGCTGACGCACCCGCTGCCGTCGATGGCCCCGCTGTTGAACTGAATGTGATTCATTTTTTGAGTGACACCTCGGAGGAAATTCCGCGAAGATAATACCCTCTTTGTGACTCAGGAGTCTATTGGATCGTTTGATCTGTCGGCTCTCCGTATAAGAACTTCGCCGGGAGGAGCGACGCGATATCGAAACGAATTGTTGTTAGATATTTCGCCGAGGTAAAAGCCTCGTTACGCTTTGCGGAACGAACGTCTTCACCTGCTCGCTCGAACGATCCGGTAGTCATATATAGGGTTAGTTGGTGGGAGATTATACACGGACGGCAATTGCGAGTTCGGGTTGCCGTGCCAGGCTGGCAAATGACATCGCGCGCAGCAAGGGTCGCACGCCTGCTGCCCAGTCATCAGCCAACGATGCTGTTCTGAACGCCGATCACGACGAAGTGGTAAGAGATCTTCGTGACGTGCGAATAGACACCGCCGCACAACCGAAGCTTCACTTTCAGGCGCACGCGTTCGAGCGTTGGATGTTCTTCGCTACTGACGGTGTCCCATCGGCAGTTCTCGAGTTCGATACCCTGAGAATCGACCTCGTCGGAATCGCGAAATGAGAATCCCGCGATCCCCGCAATTGGCGACACGTCCTTGATCTCGGCGAACTCAGGTCCGGCGGGGATGTAAAGCTGGTAAGTCGCCCACCATTCCTCGTCGTGGCTGGTGCCGCTGAGATGTCCCTGCGGCACTCCGTACGGATCGGTGCCTGTCGTAAAGTCGGCAAATCCGCTCACGACGTAGCATCGGTCGGTTGTGTTGCCGATAGGTATTCGCAGTATCTGTTCCTCCTCGTAACGATCCGGTTCCTGAATGGACATTGGATATCTCCTCCTTTGTGATGGCCGGGGCGTTGGCGCCCCACCTCTTCAATTTTACTTGGCAATATTCGACACGTGGTCCGCGACGACCCGCGAGCGGTCTCCGTACCAAACCGAAGGCGTCGTGTAGCG
>CAMLKY010000239.1 GCA_946480545.1 uncultured Acidobacteriota bacterium | reverse complement strand
TCGACGTGCGACCGAGCGGGCCGCTGCCGGCGATTGGGAGCAGTTTCCGAGCAACGAGCTGTTTGAGAATATTCTGCTAACGTCGTCGACTGCGAGTATCGATAAGGCAGAGGCCGAGCTATCACGCTACCGGGTGCCGCTCCACGTGGCACCGATCGATGTAAAACCCGCGCCCGAGATAATCAGAAAAGCATCCGAGACTTCGGAACAAACTACTAAGCAGGAACCGGTCATGCCGGCCGCACCGTCAACGTCCCAACCCGAGATCGACCGTCGTGTGCCGCGGTACTGGAGTACGCAAATACGAACTTCGACAGAGATTCGTTGATCTGGCTTGAAGCCAAAGATGATCGTCTTGTAGGCGTGACCGCGATCGGCGCACTTCAGCAGAAGCCCATTCGTATTGGTATCTCCGCCGACAATCCCCGGCTGCTCGCGGCCCGCGATGAGGCGCCGTTGGAGCTTCGTGAGAAGGTCAGTCCCGAGGAAGCACGTCTGGCGCGAGTGCTGCATCTTTTCCCCTCGATCGTCGGTGACGAGCTTCGCGGGGCGCTTGGTGTAGAAGGTCAGCTTTCCGAAGCCGCTTCGCGCTCGATCGCCGTATTCTGCCGGCGGATCAGCCCGCAGATCGAGATACTTCGGCTCAGGCGCGAAGTTTCGAATAAAGAATGGCTGAACCGGGCCGTGTCGCGATTCAACGAAAGCCTGCGTCGCATCGATGCCGAGGATTTTTGGACACACGTGACCCAGGTTTCAGCCGAGCTTGTCCAGTCCGAACGCGCGTCGTTACTGCTTCAAAGCGATCAATCCGACAGCTTCCTGCCAAAGGCCGCGCTTGGCATTCATGTGAACCTGCTGGTAGAGCCGGATGTTGGCGGACGCGTGTCAAAGCTTGTGCTCGAAGATGGAAAACCCGTCGTCGTCGAAGACATAAAACGGATCGGAGTTCGCGCCGCGCCGCCGGAGTGGCGATATAAGACGCCGTCGTTCCTGAGCTTCCCGATCCTGATAGGCGAGCGACGGATCGGCGTACTGAACTTTACCGACAAAGTAAATGGCGATGCATTCAACGAGCATGATCTCGAGCTGCTCCAGGCGATCGCGCCCCAGATCGCGGTTGCCATCGATCGCACGGTCCTGAAAGACAGGGCGGGTGAACTCGAGCATCTTTCGGTTACCGATGCCGTCACCGGACTTCCGAATCGGCGGTACCTGGACAAACGTCTCGACGAGGAGATCCAGCGGTCAAAGCGTCATCGTTTTCCGATGTCGCTGATGATGCTCGATATCGACAAGTTCAAATCCTATAACGATACGTTCGGTCACCTCGCCGGCGACGCGGCTCTTCGTATCGTTGGCCAGGTGCTGCAGGACATGCTGCGCGGTGCTGACGTCGCCGCACGTTACGGCGGTGAGGAGTTCGCGATCCTTCTTCCGCAGACCACCGCGAGCGAGGCCGCGACGATTGCCGAAAGGCTTAGACACAGGATCGAACATACGGAGTTTCCGAAGCGAAGGGTGACCGTGAGCATCGGTATCGCGGCTTGTTCGAACGACGTCGACACTCCCGAAGACATCATCGGCGCTGCCGACTACGCTCTGTACGAGGCGAAGAATCACGGGCGGAATAACGTCCAGGTTTACGACGGGGTTGGAAAAGCGTTCAACCAGAAGATCAATTGATGGCGCGATCGAGAAGCGAGAGAATTTTGGCCGGGCGACCGGCCGTTGATCTTATCGGCCGCAACCGCGAGGTCGAGCGGCTTCTCGTGTCTGCACGATCAAGCTCGAGCGAGGGTATCGCGGTCCTGGCTACGCCCGGTGCCGGTGCTTCGGAGCTGCTGCGCCAAACCTACGACCGGCTTTTCACCGAGCACCGCGACGTCATCCCTTTTTATTTCGACATCCGCAAATCGTTCCGCACGCCTGCCGAGATCGCCGAAAGCTTTATCGCAGAATTCATCCGCCAGGTCGTCGCGTTTAGACGGCAGGATCCCACACTCGTTCGCTCGGCCGCCGGATTAGATGAGCTAGCCGAGCTATCGCTTTCAGTAAGCGGGATCTGGATCGACAGACTTATCGCTACCGCTCGCAACGTGGACGACAGCCGCGACTTTCTGCGGAATTGCTTTGGCGCGCCGACGCGTGCGGCGGCAAACGGGGCCCGCGCATTCATCATGATCGACGACGTGCATCGGCTGTCGGGGGTCAACGGCGGCGAAGCAGTTTTCGAGGAGCTCGTCGAAATACTCGAGCGGGCGCATCTTCCGTTCGTGTTCGCCGGGTACCGGCGCTTTCTGCACGGAAAACTGGAAGGCGAGCGGATCGAGCTTAGTAACCTCGATCTGCCTTTCGCGGCAGAGCTCGTGGATGTGTTTGGACGCGAGACCGGCGTACGCGTGTCGGAGCAGTCGAGGGATCTCATCGCGACCCAGCTCGCCGGGAATCCCGAGCTGATGCATCAGCTCGTCCGTTCGGCCCGAAACTCCGGAGTTGCGCTCGACAGTTTCGACAATGTCGAAACGGCTTATGCCGATTCGATCTTTGGAGGAACGATCGGTCGAAGCCTCGACGCGACGTTTGCGGACATATGCGGTTCTCCGGACGTTGAGCAGCGAGTGATCGGTATTCTGGCCGAGGCCCAGGCGAGTGAGGATGCGAGGCTCGAGCATCAGCTCTGGCACCGGCAGATGCGGCTCGGTGAAGCCGAAAGTCACGCACTGCTCCGCCGATTAAATTTCGCAGAGGTCGTGCGGCTGACCGCGGTGCACGTCGAAGCGATGACCGAGAATCTCGCGCTCACGGATTACATCGCGGCGCGTGCACGTCTGTTGAGCGACGATACGAGAGCGAGCGTATACGGAGACGCGCTCACGAGCTTTATCAAACGGGCGCCCGAGATCATGGTGCGCCGCTACCGTCGGATGTGGTCGGCCGAGATCCGAGAACTGCTGGGTGCGTTCGACGGACGAGATGCTCCGAAGGTACTGCTCGACTACGGAGAGTTTCGAGACGAGCTCAAAGGCCGACCCAATGCGGAGGTATTGGAGGCTGCACGGAAATTCGATACCGTGCGCCTGCCACGGATTTTCTTTACCACTGCCGCATCGGCGTTCTATCCGTCGCTGGCGAAGATCGCGGAAGAGGAACGCTCGGCGATCGCGTTGGGTTTTGAAGCCGTCGAGGAATTGGGCGACGAGGATATCGTATGGATCGCCGCCGAGATCGATTCGAAGCTCGAAGCATCGCGCGAGATTGCTGAGTTCTGGTGCGATCGTCTCGAGGCTGCGGCGCTGATGTGCGACTTCACTCGCTTTCGTCTATGGCTCGTCGCACCTGAAGGATTCACGCCCGAGGCCCTCGATGCTCTGAGGAAACGAAACGCGTTTGGCTCGAGCCGCCGCCAGGTAGATCTGTTGCGAAAGTATCTCGATGCTCCGCCGCCGGCAACGCAGAATCTGGCCGCGAACGAGTACGAGATCGTCATCCCGATGGACGGCGATGCCGAACTGATCGCAGCACATGCGGCGGAAGAAATAGCTCGCCGTCACAATTTCGATCCGAAAGCGATAAACCAGATCAAGACCGCGCTCGTCGAAGCCTGTATCAACGCATCCGAACACAGCCTGAGCCCGGACCGAAAGATCTACCAGAGATTCCGGATCGAGGACGATCGTGTGGTGCTGACCGTCTCAAACCGTGGCCTTCGCCTGACATCCAGGAAAGCAGCGGACGAGCCAACCGAAGGTCGCCGAGGCTGGGGCCTGCAGCTCATGCGAAAACTGATGGACGAGGTAGTGATCGAACAAGTCGACGACGGGACAAGGATCGTGATGACAAAATACCTTGCGTGAGGATTTTGGATTTTGGATTTCGGATCACTTTGCGGCTTAGCGGCTTTGCGAGAACACCGCACGTCGATAGTCTGACAATATGTTTCACGCAGAGCTCACAGAGCTCGCGAAGATCGCAAATCGCCGATGCGACCCAAGATTTTCATTGTCTTCCGGACGTGGTTGTGCTAAAAACTTACCTCAAGACCGCTGGCATCCAAATCAAAAAGGAAAATCAAGTGACCTCGGAAATAGAAACCGTTATAACGGAAGATAACCGTGCAATTGTGTTTGCGGGTGATTACCTAAATAAGCTTTCCGGCGAGCAGATCGAGCGCGAGTGCCGGCTCCGCCTGAGCGAAGGCTGTAGTGAACTGGTTGTAAACTTCTCTCGCACCGAGATAGTGAACAGCATCGGTGTTTCGATCCTTCTCGGGGTTATCGACTCCGCCCGGGGAACGGGAGCGAAGGTCGTGTTCTCCGACGTCAAACCCGACACCGCCGAGTTGTTCGATATGCTCGGACTGACACGACACGTTGAGATCGCATGAACAGGGTAGATCTGCAGTTCGTGTCCGTTCGTGTGATTCGTGTATTTCGTGGTTATCCTGAAAAGCTGTAACCACGAATCCCACGAAATGCACGAACTGCACGAAGAAGAACAGAACACGTGAAGATCCAGGAATTCAAAACTACAAACTTCCGGCAGATGTCCGAGACTAAGAGCAAGCTGATCCATACGTTCGGCGCGCTGGCTGAGCTTGGGCA
>CAMLKY010000238.1 GCA_946480545.1 uncultured Acidobacteriota bacterium | reverse complement strand
CGCGCCTGTCCGAGTATAAACTCCTCGGGGAGTCCGCCGTTTTCGCGCAGGTGGTAAAACTTTCCGGCTTCGACTGCGGCGATCGTTTGTTTCTCGCCGCCCGGCCAATAGATCGTTAACTCATCGATCTGCGTCGCCGAGCCGAGACCGAAATGAACACGCAGATCGCTCATTGAAAGATAACTTTGCGAGCCCATGACCTGTCGCTGGATGGTGCGGCCGCCGATCTTCGCCACGATGCGTGCCCCGATCGCGTTCCGGTTCTTTGCACCTTCGAGCCAGAGCACGACGAAATTTCCCTTCTGAGAGGTTTCATTGAATGCGACCTGCGCGGTGCCGCCATTGTTCGATATCACGAAATCGAGATCTCCATCGCCGTCGAAGTCTGCGGTCGCAAGACCCCGCGATACTTGCTTGTCCTGCAAAGCCGGGCCGGCGCCGTTGCTGATGTCTATGAACTTTCCGTCACCGCTGTTCTCGAAAAGCAAATTCTGCTGTCCAAATGTGACCGTGCTCGAGTTCTGCTCGATATTGTCTTCGATGTGTCCGTTCGCGATCAGCAGGTCCTCATCGCCATCGTTGTCCGCGTCGAAGAAGTCGATCCCGAATTTCAAACGCGCACGCGACGACTGTCCCACGCCAACTGCATCAGACAGCTCGGAAAACAACAGACCCTGTGTCTGGCGGTAGATGCTCGCGCTTTCGTCCTGAAAGGTAGTGACCGCGATATCGAGCATTTCGTTGCCATCCGTATCCGAAAAATCCGCACCCATGTTGCCAAGCTCTTTTCCGGTCTCGCTGTATGCGACGCCGGCTACCGTCGCGATGTCCTTGAAGCCGCCTTTTCCGTCGTTGATCCACAGCGAGTTCGGGGTCGTATCGTTTGCGACATATGCGTCGACATCTCCATCGAGGTCGATATCACCGAGCGCCAGCGCCAAGCCTTTGCCTGTTTTGTCTGTGAGCCCGGCGGCCGCAGTTACGTCGGTGAACTTGCCATTGCCTTCGTTCCGCCACACCTGGTCGGGAGTTGCATCAAACGAAATGGGCGTCGCATAGACGGGGATGCGATTCCGAAAACTCTGCGTCGCATCCTGTCCGTACTCGACGTATCGCACGAGGAAAAGATCGAGATCGCCATCCGAATCGAGATCGGCAAAGCCCGCACTCGTAGCCCATTTGCCATCCGACCTCAGGCCGGAAGCATCGGTCACGTCCTCGAACGACGTACCGGTATTCCGAAGCAGCCGATTGTTTCCATCGAATGAAGTGAGAAAGAGATCGAGCCAACCGTCATTGTCGAAATCTCCTGCAGCGGCGCCCATTCCATAGCCGGTGCTCGGAAGCTTCCATTCGACTGTGCGGTCAGCGAACTTTCCGCGGCCGTCATTTATGTAGATCCGGTTTTGCGCGGCGGCCGGTCTCTCGCCCCATACCGCACCGGAATTCACGAGTACGATATCCGGTGCACCGTCGCGATTGAAATCCGCCGCGACGACACCGCTCCCCATCGTCTCCGGCATCCACTTCTTTTCGGTCCGCGTCGGCACATGACGAAAGTTCACGCCGCTGGATTGAGTTGCGTCCGTGAATGAGATCCTGGTCGTCACTTGTTTCTGCGGCGCCGGGCCGTTGGACGTCGGAGCTTGCGGAGTCGTGCACGCTGCAAGCGAGATGACCGCGATAAGAAAGGTAGCTGCTAATCTCATGGCTTCTTCAGGTTCGCCGCCGCTTCGAGAGCCCTGCGCGCCTCGGCTTCTTTTCCCTGGGCCTTGTACGCGGCGGCAAGATACTGGTAAAGGGTCGGCTTCGTCGCATCGTCGGCTTCAGGCTGAAGCTGCTCGACGAGCGCGATCACGCGTTCATAGTCCTTCGCCGCATAAGCGTCTTCGAGTCGATAAAACAGCGGCACAAGCCGAGACCGCTTCTTTTCGCGCTCCGCGACACGTGCATTCACTTCACCAAGCTTCATCGCTGTTGATTCGGCTTTCGCCGCATCGCCCGCAGCACCGTAAGCACGGCTCAGGGCGTTGAGCACCGGAACATTCTCGGGTGCAGCCTCGGCCGCCTTCTGCAAAAGCTCGATAGCACGCTGATGATCGCCGCGACGACTGTAAGCCGTCGCGAGCACGGCCAGATCATCACCCCGTTTCTGCGCGAGCAGTTGATCTCTAACGCCCTCGAGCGTGCCCATCGCTTCATCGACCTTGCCCTCATAAAAAAGCGCCTGGCCGAGAAGTCCGGTTACCTCCAACCGCTCGGCATCGCCGGGTTGGATTCGGCGTAGTACTTCAGCCGCATCGTGAAATCGGCCGAGCTTGAAATGGATCCTGGCCAGGTTGAGCCGGTCGGCGGTTGTCCTTTGCGGTTCGGGTATCGAAGAAATGATCTGCTCGGCGGCAGCCCAGTCTCCGCGCTTGATCAACGCACCCTGGTAGAGCTGGCGGACGACGGTCGCATTCGGATAACGGGTGCGAAGCGCGGCGAGCGTCTCGACATCTAATCGGGTGACCGGTTGGGTTGACGCAAGGACGGCATTTATTCGGTTGAGTTCGACGGTTGCGTTCCGGTCTTTCGTCAACTTTGAATCGTCAGATTCCTGGTCCGCCTGGCATCCCGCAAACGTGATCACCATCAAAGCCAGCAACGACGCCAGTAACTGCCCTTTCAATTTTGGCGAAGCTGATGCAGACGAGAAGTGCTCCAGAAACATGATCATGATCCGCGGCCAACACCAAGGGCGTCGGCAACGCGATTTATGTAGTTGAACCAGGACGCGATCAGGGTGATCTGAAGGATCGCCTTGTCGTCAAAACCCGCACTGCGTAAGCGGGCATGATCGGCCGGCTGAACCTGTGTCGCGTCCTTCGTCAATTTGACGACGTACTCGCACATAACACGTTCGGCATCCGTTATCGGCGCGCTTCGGTAATCTTCTCTCAACTGCCGTACGAGATCGCCATCCAGAGTTACACGACGCAGAAACTCTGCGTGAGACTCCACTCAGTAAAAGCAGTCGTTCGCGGCCGAGACCATCGTCGCGATCATCTCGTGCTGACGCCGCTCGAGCGGCAGGTCCGGCGACATCATCGCGGCGTACGCCGCGAACGAGTGGAACATCGCATCCGGGATCAACGTGTGCGACTCGATTATCGACTCGTCTGTGCCGGTAACGTCGCTGGTCGGCTTCTCGTACTCGCGAGGGTAAAGAGACCGAAGCTCGCCTAATTTTTTCTGAAGCGATTCGTCCGCTTCGCTAAACGGAATCGTTTTGATCCAGGCCATCTCTCGAATTTCCTTGGTTGAAAAACAGGTAATAAAACGGCAACCCAAGCAACGTGACCGCGACGCCGAGCGCCGTTTGAAGTGGGTTTTGGGCTGCAATCAACAGTAGCACAACTGCGGTGACGGCAAGAAAGAGAAGCGGCGTTACGGGATATCCCCAGGTCCGGTAACCGTCATGCGCTCGCGAGCGAAGGCGGAATAACCCGACAACGGCCATCGCAATGAAGACGACGACCACGAAGAAGAAATACGAGAGTATCTGCTGGAAGGTGCCCGACAGTATCAGAACTATCGCCAGCACCATCTGAATGAGGATCGCTCTGTGCGGTGTTCCGAGCCGCTCGTGGAGCCGGCCGAAAGCCGAAAAGAACACTCGATCGCGCGCCATTGCGTAGTAGACCCGCGACGAGCCCATTAGATATGCCGCCATCGAACCCGCGACCGACAGGGCCACGATCGCCGCGAAGATCAGGCCGCCTGCCGGACCGAACATCACTTCGCCAGCCTGTGCGGCAAACGCCTGGTCATTTTCCACGCGGCTCGGATGGACAAGATAGAAGAACGCGGCGCTCGTGAGAATGTACAGGGTGCTGATCACGAGCACGCCTATCGTGAGAGCGCGTGGAAGGTTCCGCTCGGGATTCTCGATCTCACCGGCGATACGCGTAACCTCCCACCACCCGGCAAACGCGAAGAACGCACCGACGAGGCCTCCGGCAAATGCACCGAACGGCTCAACGGGCATCAATGCGAATGGGCGGAAGTTCGACCAGTCGCCCATGCCGCCCAGTAATCCGTAGAAGATGATAAAGACAAGCGTCCCGACCTTGAGGATCGTGAGCAACTGAAGGAAGTTTGCCCCGAGGCGGGCGCCGAGTATGTTGATCGTCCCAAAGACGATCACCGACGCGACAGCGAGTCCCAATCTTCCTGGGCCGGACATCGGGACGACATATGAAAGATATTCGGAAAGGCCGACTGCGAGTAATGCGGTGAGTCCCGGGTCAAGCACGAGAAGCGCCATCCAACCGTACAGAAACGCAGGCGCTCGGCCATACGCCTCGCGAAGGTACGTATAGCTTCCACCGGCTTCCGGAAATCGCGATGCGAGCTCGCCGTAACACAACGCTCCACTAAGCGTCATGACCGCCACAACGAGCCAGACAACGAGAAGCCAGAAAGGCGACCCGACAGACTTGGCCATGCCAGCGGGAGTCAGGAAGATCCCGACCGCGATCACCTGCCCGACGATCATCGCGACCGCCGTCCACAGTCCAAAGCGTCGTTTGAGTTCGGTGGTCATCGTCAATGATTTTTATCGCTGAGACGC
>CAMLKY010000237.1 GCA_946480545.1 uncultured Acidobacteriota bacterium | reverse complement strand
GAACGCCGCGTCCTTGAGATGTTCCCGCAAAAAACAAAAGACGCAAAGTGTAGTGAATACCTTTGCGTCTTTGCGTATTTGTGAGATCGGAGCTTAACGACCGGGAACATATTCCCAATGCCAGGGCTCGTAGAAATACGGATAGAAACCGAACCTGTGAGCGTTCTTTACCAGCCACTTGTACGCAGGCGTCTGGACCTGGATGAGACGGTTTGAGTCGAGAGTTTTCACGGGCTCGCCGCCGACGTAGATATCGAGTGCATGCCCGGTCGAATGCGGGCTGTTCTTCGCTAAGGCAGCTCGACCGGCGTTTGGCTCACGTTTCCGCAAAGCCGCCTGATACTCAGGTGAGCGATAAGCCGAAACAATTCTCAGGAACTTCTCTTCCGGAGCCAGCTCACCCGTTCTGGTAAGCTTCAATTCGTTCTTAAGATCCTTCGCCGCAGCCGCGACCATCCGCTTGTAAGCGGCATAGGTCTCACGCTCGAGCTGCAGGAGATCGGGCGAACGAGTCGGATCGAAAAACTCCACGATCGGCGCCGACAACAGCGTGTCGTTCGATGTAAGACCGGAACGTCCAAGCCGCTGAGACTGCCAGTGTTTCGTAAAGGTCGCCAGCGTTTCCGAATCCAGAATGCCGGTCTCGGGTACGCCTGCCTTGTTCTGCCATTCTGAGAGCGCAAGGGCGAATTCGGCCGAGTCCGGGCCACTCTCTGTTCCTATCGTATGAGCGATCAACGGAACGTAGATATTCCAACCGGTCTGCGCCTTACCGCCGAATGTCCACTGGAGCGAACTGCGGAGCCTTGAGTTCTCGGCAGCCGCACGTCCGAACGCAGACGCCTTATTATTTTCAATTTTTGCGACCGACGCGGTCTGCTTAACATACGGGCCTACGACACGATCACGCTGGGCGTAAACACCGCCGTCATTAAAAAAGAAGATTGCGATCAGAGAGCTAAAAATACTTACGGCTACTGAGGGGATGAGTACTCGCTTTTTCATAATTAAAAGGTGAAAAGCTAAGATGCCCGGGGCCTCTACGCAGGTTCGCCGCGAGTTATTTTACAGCATTTTCGAGGGCTTGTTTGAGGTTTGGGTACTTGAACTCGTAACCGGCATCGATAAGGCGTTTAGGCTCGACACGCGTACTGTCGATCAGCAGCGCGTCGCCCATCTCACCGAAGACAAGATTCACTGCGAACTCAGGGAGCGGGAGGAAAGTCGGTCGATAAAGTACGTCACCGAGGGTCTTTGTAAACTCCTCGTTCGTGACCGGATTTGGACTTACGACATTAACAGCACCGCGTAGATTTTCATTCTCTAGTGCGTAGTTGATGATCCCGACGACGTCGTCCAGCGAGACCCAGCTCATCCACTGTTTGCCGGATCCGACGACGCCACCGACGCCGAACTTGAATGGCGTCAGCATCGTCGAAAGGGCCCCGCCATCCTTTGAGAGCACGATGCCGGTACGAAGTAGAACGGTTCGAATACCGGAATCTTCTGCGCGACGCGATTCCATTTCCCATTCCTTACACACCTCGGCCAGGAATGTATCGCCGGGACGGCTTGTTTCCGTCACGACCTCGTCTCCGCGGTCACCGTAGAATCCAAGGGCCGAGCCGGTTATGAAGACGTTTGGTTTCTGGCTTAGAGACGCGAGCGTGTTGACCAGGTTATGCGTTCCGATAACCCGGCTATCCCGAATCGCTTTCTTTTTTTCTTCGGTCCATCGAAGGCCGGCGATACCTTCGCCTGCGAGGTGAACGACGGCGTCGAGACCCTCAAGTCTGTCGAGATCCTCCTTGCGGAAGCCTTCGTCGACGCTCCATTTGATCTCGTTCGCATTTCTAGGCTCGCCCCGACCGGCGAGGAGCATCTCATACCCTTTCTCAGAGAATGATCTCTGCAGGGCTCTGCCTATGAGCCCGCTCGCGCCTGTTATGAGGATCTTCATATGTTGTCATCCTTCTCTGCGGGCTCTGCGAGCTCTTCTTGAGAAACCTTGGAATTTTCACGCAGAGCTCGCTAAGATCGCAGAGAAGATAGCCCGAAACTCACTTTCTCAACTCATCCTGAACAAACCGAACCATGAGATTGATCTCGCGGTCGGTTAGCTGGCCGCGAAACGGAGTCATGCCGTTTCCTCCTTCCGCGATGTGACGGTAGATCTCTTCATCGGTGCGATATTTGAAATCGCCTTCGCGGAGATTTGGTGTCTGCTTGCCGCCTTCGAGTGTTTTTCCCTCGCCTTCGGGGCCGTGACAGATAGCACAGTTTTGTCGAAACAGTGAAGCCTCATATGCCCTGCTGTCCGCAATGACGTAGCGCCGCTTGCCCGAGCTTGAGCACGCAATACCCAGCGAAACGGAGATAACTAATGCCAGGAGGATCAACTTCAAACGCTTCATCGGCAAGTTCACGATTAGCTCTTAGCCGTCGACTGTTAGCTTACAGCCGATCATTTCACCCGGCTATTTTGAAGCTGCGTTCGCCTCCTCACGCAATGCACGCTTGAAGATCTTCCCCGTCCCGCCGATCGGCAGATTGTCACGGAACTCAACGTATCGCGGGTATTTGTTCGCAGCAAATTGTCCCTTACACCAATCGATAAATTCCGTATCAGACAACTCCGCTCCCTGTTTCAAGACCACGAACGCCTTGACCTCTTCGCCAAGCCGTTCGTCCGGAACTCCGATCACGGCACATAACGATACGGCCGGGTGTGTGATGATCACCTCTTCAAGCTCACGCGGATAAACGTTATACCCGCCGCGCAGGATCATGTCTTTCTTCCGATCGACGATCGACAGATAGCCGTCTTCGTCGAGGATGCCGATGTCCCCGGTATGAAACCATCCGTTTCGAAAAGCCTCGGCGGTTGCATCGGGACGCTTGTAATAGCCTTTCATCACATTCGTTCCGCGAATCACGACCTCGCCGCGCTCGTCGGGGGCCACTTCGTTATCATCCTCATCGAAGCACCGGATCTCGACTCCGAATATCGCCTGCCCGACGGTTCCAGGCTTAGAGGGCTTTTCGAAATGGTTGAATGTCGCGAGCGGCGAGGTTTCGCTGAGGCCGTAACCTTCCAGGACGCGGACGCCGAACTTGGATTCGAACGCCTTCATCACCTCAACCGGCATTGGCGCCCCGCCGGATGTGCACACCTTCATCGATTCATTCACACGGCTGATGTCATAGCCGGTCTCCTCAACGTATTTGAGGATGGCCCAATACATCGTCGGAACGCCGACCCAGAAATTGACCTGCTCGTTGACCATCGCTTCGATCGTCGCCTGCGGCTCGAATCGCGGCAGGAGCACGATCCGATTCCCGCCGTAGATGTTCGTATTCATCTGGACCGTCTGACCCGTCGTGTGAAATAGCGGCAGCGTGATCAGAACGGTCTTTTGCGGTTCGTCGGTAAAGTCGAGGACGGGCAAATGGACGAGATGCGTCGTCGTGATGTTCGAGTAGAGATTGAGGTGCGTGAGCTCGGCTCCTTTCGGCTGGCCGGTCGTTCCCGAGGTGTACAGGATCGCGCACGTGTCGGCCGGCGCGGTCGGGTATGTTTCGAACGCCGCCGGCTTGCCATCGATGACCTGTCCCAATGTTTTGTGATCGGGGAAGTCGTTGGAATTGTCCTGACCCGCGGCGCCTAGCAGGCACTTCTTCGTGATCACGATGAGATGCTCGCAGCTATCGACCTCATCAAACGCTTCCTTCACACATCTGCCGAGCGGTAATTCTTCGGTGCCTTCGAAAACGAAGACGGCCTTTGCGTCGGAATCTTTGAGATGGTATGCCACCTCGCGCGGCTTGAAGAGAACATTCAGCGGGACGACTGCGGCTCCGACCTTCATGATCCCGTAATAGACCACCGGAAAGAACGGAAGGTTCGGACAACTCAGCGCGACCTTGTCTCCGTGACCGACGCCCATCTCGACAAGTGCATGTGCAACCTTGTTCGACATGGCATCGAGCTGGCCATACGTCATCCGGATCTCATTCCATACGATCGCTTCCTTCGCAGGTGCGAGCCGTGCATGATGCGACACCATCGACGCAATATTCAGCGTAGTAGCAGAAAATTCCATAAAGATTCCGAAGTGGTGGAGAAGTAGATTTTAACTAAAGATAGCATAGGTCGCGGTTGAGTTCTCGGCGGGGTTTTGTCCGATGCAAGAACCGGCCACTCAACAGCATATCCTTCTTCGTTTGTGACGGGTCGTGTGATTTGGTAGTTCCAGTATCCGGGCTTTTTCCGCAGTATCCGCTGACTAAGCAGCCTCCATCGAGCGCGGTCCGAAGTTGACGGTGGCTGAACCGCTTATCGTCCTGGAAGCTAAAAGTTGAATCGAATGGACCCGAAACTCGTCCCGCTGTTCAGGAAAATCAGTTCGAAAATGTCCCCCACGAGATTCTTCGCGCCACAGGGCCGCTCGCGCAACGAGCAGTGCGAGAGATACGAAATTTCGTGACGAGGTACTGAGGTTGCCCTTGCCGATCTGTTCGAATTCGGAGATCGCACGCTCGAGCGAAGCTGCGTCTCGGAGTATGCCGACGCGCTCCCACATCACACGCTTCACGCGTTTGCGCACTGCGGTAGACAAATGAGTCCCG
>CAMLKY010000236.1 GCA_946480545.1 uncultured Acidobacteriota bacterium | reverse complement strand
AGCGCGCCAAACAGCTGCGGGTCGGAAACGGACTCGACTCGAAGACAGAGGTTGGCCCCGTGATCCACGAGGACGCGATGCAAAAGATCCTGGGCTACGTCGAGATCGGAAAGAACGTCGACAAGGCAAAGCTTGCGTGCGGAGGAAATCGCCTGACGAAGGGCGATTACTCGAAAGGCTGGTTCATCGAGCCAACCGTCTTCACCGACGTCGCTCCGAACCACCGCATTGCACAGGAAGAGATCTTCGGTCCGGTAACTTCCGTGATACCGTTCTCGACGCTCGATGAAGCGATCGACATCGTGAACGGAGTCAAGTACGGCCTGTCATCGGCGATCTACACGCAGGATGTGAACAAGTCGTTCTACGCCATGCAGGAGCTTTACACCGGCATCTGCTATGTGAACTCTGCGACCATCGGAGCCGAGGTCCACCTGCCATTCGGCGGCACAAAGGGAACCGGCAACGGTCACCGCGAGGCGGGCACGCAGGTCCTCGACATCTTCAGCGAATGGAAAGCGCTCTATATCGACTACTCGGGCAAACTGCAAAAAGCGCAGATCGACGAGGTTGAGATTTAGCTGCGCGCCAACTGTCGAGACGCTTAGCCGCTGAGACGTAAGGTGAGTCGTCCCGGCGGCTTCGACACCACGTCTCGGCGGTCGGTTCGCCCTACTCCCATCATGATAGAAAAAGCACGCGACATATTACGGCACCGATTCGGTTACGACGCGTTTCGGTTGGATCAGGAAGCCGCGATCTCTACGGTCCTCACCGGCAGGGATTGCGTCGTGCTGATGCCTACCGGCGGCGGCAAGTCTCTGTGCTATCAGATTCCCGCGCTGATGTTGGACGGGCTGACGGTCGTTATCTCGCCGCTGATCGCGTTGATGAAGGATCAGGTCGATGCATTGCGGGCCAACGGGATCGAGGCAGAGTTCCTGAATTCGACACAGACCGCGGCCGAGCAAGTTGAGGTTTTTCGAAAGGTTCGCGGCGGCGAGCTGAAGCTCTTGTACGTTGCTCCCGAGCGGCTCCTACAAAGCGGCGATCGGTTCCTGGATTTTCTTCGCGGGATAACCGTCTCGCTTTTCGCGATCGACGAAGCTCACTGCATATCGAGTTGGGGACATGATTTTCGTCCCGAGTATCTTCGACTCGCTACACTCAAGCGTGAGTTTCCTGACGTTCCGCTAATCGCGCTCACGGCCACCGCCGACAAGCTTGTCCGCAAAGATATCGTCGAGCGCCTCGCGATCAATGACGCTGAAGTTTTTGTATCGAGCTTTAATCGGCCCAACATCCACTACCGCGTCGAGCCTAAGCGTAATTCGTACGGCCATCTGCTCCATTTTTTGGAGGACCGAAGGGACCAGAGCGGGATCATTTATTGTCTCAGTAGAAACTCAGTCGACTCACTCGCGGCCGATCTTCGTGACGAGGGTTTCAGTGCACTGTCCTATCACGCCGGGCTAGATAAACAGACACGAGATAGCCATCAGATGTCATTTGTGAATGACGAGACGAAGATCATTGTCGCGACGATCGCATTCGGGATGGGAATAGACAAATCGAACGTTCGATTCGTCGTGCACATGGACCTGCCGAAGAACATCGAGAGTTATTACCAGGAGACAGGTCGCGCCGGGCGCGATGGATTGCAGAGTGAGGCGTTGCTGTTCTATAGCTGGGCGGACGTGAACAAGCTAAAAGGGTTCGTCGAGGTCGAAGGCAACGCCGAGCAATCGGCGATCATGCTGAACAAGCTCGACACGATGGCGAAATTCGGTGATCTGAAATCGTGCCGGCGGAGATTCCTGCTTCGGTATTTCTCCGAGGACGAGGACGTTCCAGACAACTGCGGCAACTGCGATAACTGCACAAAGGAGGTTGAGCGAATCGACGGCACCGTCATAGCGCAGAAAGCGCTCAGTGCGGTGTACAGGACCGGTCAGCGTTTCGGTTTGAGCTATATCGTAGACTTTCTGCGGGGCTCGCAGGCACAGGCTATCCGCGACGAGCATAAGAACCTCAAGACCTACGGAATCGGCAGGGACCTGCCAAAGCAGGTCTGGTTCGATCATCTCAAAGACCTTATCGCTCAGGGCTATCTTGCACAGACCGAAGGGAACTATCCGGTGATCGTCCTAACAGAAAAAAGCCGGGATGTTCTTGCCGGAACGACGAAGGTCGAGCTGGAGAAGGTATCGGTCCGAGAAGAGAAGAAGCAGAAGCTCGTCGCCGAATTTTCCCTCCCGTATATCGACGCCCTGTTTCGCGAGCTCCGGGACGTGCGAACCGCACTCGCCGCGCGCGACAAGGTGCCTCCGTACGTGGTCTTCTCGGATGCGACGCTCGTTGAGATGGCGACCTATCTACCGCACACCGACTGGGAGATGCGAAAGATCTCAGGTGTCGGCGATCTCAAACTGCAGAAGTACGGTGGTGAATTCCTCAAGGTCATCAAGGATCACTGCCTCACGAACGCACTCGTATCGCGGATGGATCTCAGATCGTCGAGAGGCTCGGGCAAGCAGCGCACCAAGCGGGATGCGACAGGCAAGGATACATACCGTATCTCGTTCGAGTTATTTCGCGACGGCCGTTCGATCGAGGATATCGCGCGAGAGCGCGGCCTCCAGCCAAGCACCGTGGCCGGGCATCTGGCTAGATTCGTAGGCACGGGCGAGCTTCAACTGCATGAGCTTGTCCCCGTTCATAAGATCGAAACGATCCGTAGTGCGATCCTAAAATTCAATGACCTCGGCGCACTGTCTCCGATAAAAGAGTTTCTTGGTGAGGACTATTCGTACGCAGAAATTCGGGCTGTGCTGACCACCATGCAGTGACCGGTATCGAGTCAAAAACCATGCACACACTCATTGCGTTGGGTGTATAATCCGGGCCATGAACATAGTACTTGGCGTGTTGTTGATGGCGGCGTTCATCGGAACGTCTGCGCTGACCCTCGCCGGTGACCTGAACATGTTCAGAAAGGTCTCGGATTTCGACGGTGACGGACGCGCCGATCTTGCGGTCATCCGCAATGAGGGTGCGGCGAAGATCTGGTACGTCTGGCAGAGCACCGCTGGATTTAAAGCCTTCCATTGGGGTACCGGCTTCGATATCAGCGCCGCTGGCGATTACGACGCGGACGGCACCACAGACTTCGCGGTGTTTCGCGATACCTCGACATTCCCGCCTCTATACACGTTTCATATTCTCGAAAGCGGAACGAATACCTACACGATCAAAAGCTTTTCAGCATTCTCGAATTTCGGCAGCACGCAGGTTCATCAGGATTACAACGGCGACGGCCGGATGGATACCGGCCTAAATCTTGGCGAATTCGGTTTCACTACGCAGCTCCGGGTTGAGTTTAGCGGCCCCACCGGCGGAGGATTTACATGGACAACGCCGGCCCGGGAAATTCCGCTGAGACTCGGTGATATGGACGGCGACGGCAGGGCCGACCAGGCTCACTACCATATCGAGAGTTTGCTCATAACAGTGCGCAACTCGAGCAACGGCGCCGTGCGAGTTTTCCGGTTCGGCGTATCCGGCGACCGCCACCTGATGGCTGACTTCGATGGAGACGGCACCGGTGATCTTACGATCTACCGGCCTTCGACGGGCGTTTGGTGGTGGATCCGAAGCTCGGATGGCCAGGCGCGCGCCGCGCAATGGGGAACACCTGGCGACAAGCCGGTGCCCGCAGATTATGACGGAGATGGGAAGACGGATCTCGCGATCTGGCGTCCCGGATCGCAATCGACATATTGGATCCTCGGCAGCCAGAACGGCGTGATGGTATTCGATTGGGGTATTGCAACCGATACCGTCGTCGACTATTAGTCTTCGAGTTCTAAATGGAAAAGGTGAGCTCGCAGAGGGCTCACCTTTTTCTATTTCTTGCCGTGTTCAACTATTCGACATTTACATTCACAGTCGCCTCACCGTGCCGGCCGACGGGGTTGTACCTAATCGTGTTTACTCCCTGGACGAGATATGGGGAAAGATCCATGGTAAAGACGCCGCCGACAAGCTGGTCGCCCGTGATCATAAAATCGTGATCGTTTACATGGACAACTAGTTTTTCCAGGTCGGAGGTCGCACGAACAACGAGAGTACCCTGCGCGTTCGGAGCGTAGAACGTCTGGAACAGCGTAGGTGGTCCGGTTCCCGGATCGCGCCCGATCGTGATCGGGTACGACCCGACATCAACTCCCTGGTAGTAGTGCTTCAGGATCTGAAGAAAGTTCTGGCCGGCCAGACCCCGTCCATGCGAGCCGTACTGGCTCATCCCGACATTGTGGCCCCACCCGCCGCCCGTCGAGATCACGCTGTTCACAGTGCCATCAGCATTCATCACGGTCTCTACCATCGCGGGATTCGTGAGCGTAAAGTTAACGGCGATGTTCGTCCCGGTACAAGGCGTGACCGGGCTGGTCCCGACCGAGCGTGTTCGGCCTATGACGTTTCGAAGGTTGTCCCATCCGCGAACTTCGACCACGCCCGTCGTCAGGGTGATCCGTACACGGGCGATCCGGTTCGAGCCGGTCATTCGCTGAATAACCTCGATACCGGTGATATTCCCACTCGTGTTGCCGCTTATTACGACGATCCGTGCGGG
>CAMLKY010000235.1 GCA_946480545.1 uncultured Acidobacteriota bacterium | reverse complement strand
ATACCGACGGTGGAAAACCGGTCGAGAACGACGGCTGTTCCCACGTGGGATCGACCGACCCGTCGCTGTTGTGTCGTTTGAGTGTGCTGCCGGTGCCGCCCACCCCACTCGTGACCGCAAGATAGAATCGTCCGTCCGGAATCAGGGCCATCCGGGCACTCGCAGACACGGGGCTGCCGACGGCGATGGTGATAGCGTTGAAGCTCGAATCTTCGGTTCCATCCGAATTGTGGCGGTGGAGTTCGTAATAGACGTTTCCGAACGCGGATGTCCGCAGCAGGACATAGAACTTTCCATCCGGCTGTACCGCTTCGACCGTGTAATTCGTGCCGCCGAATGCCGTCAGCGTTGAGACGTGCGATCCGTCCCGTATTGGAGAGGCTTCCGGCCACTATCATGCGCCCGTCCGGCAAGAGCTTCAGGCTTCCAACCGAAGTGACCACGCATCCGCAGTAGTTAAATGTCGAGTCGAGCGTGCCGTCCGCGTTGAGTCGGAAGATATCCGCTTTCGCCACGCCATTGACGACATTCTTTGATCCGAAAACAACGACCTTTCCGTCGGGCTGCACGACCTGCGAAAGCCCTGACGTGAGCTCACTCGAAGGCACGGCATTGAAGGTCGGGTCGACGCCGTTAGTCTGCGCCAACACCCCACCCGAAGCTATCACCATGAGAACGACTAACGGGAAAGCCGGGATGCCGAAGAGTACTTTCGTCGTAGACATTTTTATCCTCGTATATCTGACAAATCTCCGGAAGCGGTCGATAAGGACACGGGATCTAGTGCAGCGGGTACTGACTCAAGTGTTGAGCTATTTGTCCGCATATCGAGAAGCTCCGCTGGGAGGCTGGTTTGTGACCGTCGGCAGGGCGGCCGTGGACGCGATCTGGTATCGCGAATTATATTGCAAGTTTCGAATCGAGTAAACAGTTGGAATACCCGCGGCGGGACCACCCGAATGCCCCTCCGCATCGGCCGCTTAAGCACGGACCTAGCCCCCGATCAAGGCGTGTGACAATGTCCACCGAGCCGCTGCAAAGTACTATTCTTGCCATCGCACCGTAATACCTATAAATTACTTACTTACCAACCAACCTTCGTCCCGCGTCCCTGGTCCCTGGAGTCCCAAGTGGGCGCTCTTACTTGGGACTCGGGACCTTTGGGACTTGAAACTAACTACAAGGAGAGCTTGCCGAGATGAAAGCATTCGCAACTGAGAACATCAGAAATCTGGCTGTAATCGGACACGGCGACTCGGGGAAAACCCAACTGGTTTCCTCGATGTTGCACGTGTCCGGATCATCACATCGATGGGGAAAGGTCGATGAAGGAACGACCATCACCGATTACGAAGAGGATTCGATCGAACGAAAGGTCTCGCTGAACAATAACTTCGCCCACCTCGAATACAAAGACACAAAGATAAATCTGATCGACACGCCGGGGTATGCCGCATTCGTCTCGCACGCCCGACCAGCTCTTCGCGTCGCCGATTGTGCACTTGTCGTAGTCGACGCAGTCCACGGGATCGAGGTCCAGACCGAAAAAACGTGGCAATATGCGAACGAGTTTCTGCTTCCGCGTTTCATGGTCATCAATAAGATCGACAAGGAGCACGCCGATTTCGGTCATGCACTCGAGACGGCAACATCAAGCTTTGCCCGGTCGATCGTACCGTTCACTCTCCCGATCGGCAGCGAAGGAAATTTCAAGGGCGTGGTCGATGTCGTTCATCAGAAAGCCCGTTGCCCGAGACGGGCCGCGAGATATTTGAACGCACGCGCGAACGCCTGATCGAGATCGTCGCCGAGTCCGACGATGCTCTCATGGAGAAGTACTTTGCCGACGGAACTCTTCCGGAAGAGGACATCTATCCCAATCTCGCGAAGGCCATTGCGAGCAGCAAACTATGTCCCGTGTACGCCGTCTCGTCGACAACACTTGTCGGTCTGCAAATACTGCTCGATCACATCGTCGAGTTCGCTCCGAACCCGGCGACACACGAGGCCGAGTACGGATTTGCCGGACCGGACATGGAAGGCGAGCGTATCTCGCGAAAGTACTCGCCGGATGAACCATTTTCCGCATATGTCTTTCGCACGATCGCGGATCCGTTTGCGGGCCGCATCAACGTGATGAAGGTAGTTAGCGGGCGAGTGGCGAGCGATGCGACCGTGTACAACTCCGCACGAGACATGCCCGAGCGCCTTGGTGCCCTTCATGTCATCAACGGCAAGACGCTCGACAAGGTCAATGAAGCGCAGACCGGCGACATCGTAGCCGTCGTCAAGCTGAAAGACACGCAAACCGGTGACACCCTCTGCGACAAGGCAAAGCCGATCGTTTATCCGAAGGTCGAATATCCGGAAGCCGCGATCGCGTTCGCCATCGAGCCGAAATCGAGAGCGGATGAAGAGAAGATCTCGGTCGCGCTCCACAAGATCCTCGAAGAAGATCCGTCGCTTCACTTCGATCGGGATGCGCAGACAAAGGAGTTCATCCTTTCGGGATCGGGACAGCTTCACATCGAGACCGTGGTCGACAAACTGAAGAATCGATACCACGTCGAGGTCGCACTCCATCCGCCGAAGGTTCCGTACAAGGAAACTATCACGCAGCAGGTCGAGGTCCAGGGACGACACAAGAAACAGTCGGGCGGACGCGGTCAGTTTGGCGATTGTAAATGCGTGTTCGAGCCTTTGCCGCGGGGCAGCGGCTTTGAATGGGTTGACAAGATATTTGGCGGTGCCATTCCGCAGAATTTCCGGCCGGCTGTCGAGAAAGGAATTATCGAAGCCGCACAGGGCGGCGCGGTCGCCGGATACCCGCTGGTTGATTTCCGTGTGACGCTGATCGACGGAAGTTATCACACCGTCGATTCGGACGAGCATTCGTTCCGGGCCGCAGGCAGGAAGGCATTTCGCGCGGCGATGGAAAGGGCCAAGCCGACTCTGCTGGAGCCGATCATGGACGTCGAGGTCTTCACGCCGCAGGAAGTCTCCGGCGATATCATGGGCGACCTAAATTCGCGCCGCGGTCGCGTCGGCGGTATGGACATGCGCGGGAAACAGCAGGTGATAAAGGCAAAGGTGCCGCTTTCGGAGATGCTCGATTACCAGTCAAAGCTCAACTCGGTTACGCAGGCACGCGGCTCGTATCACATGCAGTTTTCGCATTACGATCCGCTACCGCATAACCTTGCGCAGAAGGTGATCGACGAAGCCGTCGCCGCCGGCCGCGTGAGGGCGCATGAGGACGAGGATTAGGATTAGACGTTTTGCTTCGTGCGTGTTCGTGTAAGTTCGCGGTTCCAGCCCTGATCGTTTATGACTGGAACCACGAAATTACACGAAATCACACTAAACACCGCGGACTGGAGCAGCAGTAATAAAGGAGAGGTTTATCATGTTCAAGTTTTCCCGAGCGTTTGTTTTTTCAGTTGGGTTGATATCGTTTCTCCTCATCGCATCATCGAGCAGCTCTGCTCAACTCCGTCTCCCTCGACCGAGCCCAAAAGCGACGGTGATGCAGACGATCGGTGTGACCGACGTCACGGTTGTTTATAGCCGGCCAGCCGTGAAAGGCCGGAAGATCTGGGGCGACTGGCCTGTCGAGGTAGCGGGCGAAGCGACCCTCGACGATCAGAACGCCAGGCCCGCGGGTGCACCGATCGTTCCTTACGGACATATCTGGCGTACCGGCGCGAATGAGGCAACGCAATTCACCGTCACCGACGACGTGCTCGTCAATGGCCAACCACTGCCCGCCGGGACTTATAGCCTGCATTCGATCCCCGGCAAGGATGAGTGGACGATCATCTTTAACAGCGTCGCGCAGCAGGGCGGAAGCTTTGATTACGACTCGAAGAAAGATGTGCTGCGTGTAAAGACCAAGCCCGAGACATCGGAGCATCCGCACGAATGGCTCGACATCAGTCTCGAGCCGGTCAAAGACAATGCGATGGTCGCCAAGATCAAATGGGAGAAAGTGAGCGTGCCATTTACGATCGAGGTCAAAGACATGCCGACCGTCGTCGTGAACCGGGCGAGAACTGTCGTCGCGGCCGCAAAGCCCGACGACTGGCAGACGCCTTTCCAGGCAGCCAACTACGCTCGGGCGAACAAGGCAACTGAGGATGCAGCTAAATGGTATGAGCAGGCGCTCCGCGCGATCGACGAGCAGATCAAAACGAAGCCGACATTTCTAAATTTGACGCGTCGCGGGAACACGCTGCTGAACATGGGGCGAACTCAGGAAGGAATTGCGGCACTTGAAAAAGCCCTGGAGGCCGGTAAAGCCGAAAAGGCAAATACGTCGGCTCTCGAAAAACGTATCGCGGATTTAAAGGCTCCAAAGAGCTAATCGTGGCTGCGGCGGTCGCCGCCAGACGTGCCCTTCTTTTCGTGCTCTTATTCGTGTGCCTGTTCGTGCGAGTTCGTGGTTCCAGGTTTTATGCTTTTGCAGAGTGGAACCACCAACTCACACGAAGGCACACGAATAAGACACGCGATCTCACCGCGGCCGCTTCTGATAAGCAGTCACGTACGCATCGCCGTCGACCACGATCATCGGATCGCCGGTCTTCGGATGGTTTCGCAATTCGATCGGGTATACGAGCTTCCCTTGCGAATTCGAGAA
>CAMLKY010000234.1 GCA_946480545.1 uncultured Acidobacteriota bacterium | reverse complement strand
GAGTCTCGAGTCGGAGAAGACAAATCTGCAGTCGCTGCTCACCGAGATCCAGCGAACGCGTAGTTCGCTTGAGATCAGCCTGCAACGGGCGGACGCTCTTGTCGAGAAGCTGCGCCTCAAATTCGAAAAGGAGATCGATACCGCTCTTGAGGAAGACCCTGACGAGAATAACCCGTAGAACTAATACTCGAGTAACAGCTAGAAATTCATGGCCGCCGCCGGGGCGGCCTTTTTATTTTGCAAGCCGAAGCAACCGACTCCGTTCCCTAATTGTCATAGGTGTAGGAAGTGCTCAATTTCCTTCGCCCTCTAAAAGGAACCAGGGAGAGAGTGTATGAAGATAAGAACGCTTGCTTTTGCTGTCAGCGCTGTTTTTGGAGCGCTGTTTTTTGCGGCGCCCATTAGTGGTCAGGGCGTCATTGTCCCGATTGTCTGTGATATTCGTCCGTGTCGTCCGCGGCCCATCCCGAGACCGGTGCCGCTGCCGAATGTCCTGCCCGTCAAATCGATCCAACTGGATACGAAAATAAACGGCCAGGTCGCCACGACCCGAGTGGAACAGGTGTTCCGTAACGACACTCCTTACACGCTCGAGGGAACGTACTTTTTCCCGATACCGGAAACTGCGTCGATCGTCGAATTCTCAATTTGGGAAAACGGCAAGAAACTTGTCGGCGAGGTGCGCTCACGCGAGGAAGCTCGGCGGATCTATGACGAGATCGTCCGGCGGCAGAGAGATCCCGGCCTTTTGGAATATGCCGGCAAGGATCTGTTTCAGGCTTCGATATTTCCTATTCCGCCGAACTCGGATAAAAAGCTGGAGCTGGTCTATTCGCAGGTGCTGACCGCAGAGTCGGGAACCGTGTCGTATCGATATCCGCTTGGCACCGGCCGCAATTTATGGCGGCAGAATATGGGCGATGTCGCACGTATGTCGATGCCGCGGCAGCAGTTTGGGACCGTTTCGGGAAAGATCGAGATCACCGGACGCGAAGCGCTCCGGAACGTCTATTCGCCTTCGCACAAGATCGATGTCGTCAACAAGGGCGAGCGGGCGCTCTCCGTCTCGTTCGAGACTTCGAATAACGACAGCGACTTTCAACTTTTTTACGGCGTCTCGAACGATGACTTCGGTATGACGCTGCTCACGCATCGTGAGCCGGGAAAAGACGGCTACTTTCTCTTGATGCTCTCGCCGAAAAACGATTTTGCCGAACGCGAGCTAGTGAACAAAGACATCGTCTTCGTGCTCGACACGAGCGGCTCAATGGCCGAAGAAGGAAAGATGGAAAAGGCCCGGGCGGCCCTTCTCTTCGGTATCCGCTCGCTAAGGGACGGTGACCGGTTCAACGTCATTAACTTTGCCGGTGAGGAGCACTTGATGGAGCGCGAGTTGATCGCCGCCGACTCGAGAGGCAAGCAGCGCGGTGAGGATTTTGTGAAAGGTTTGAGGCCCACGGGTGGAACGAACATCAACGATTCGCTTGTAGCGTCGATGAAGCAGTTCCAGAACAATGACCGTCCAAAGATGCTCGTGTTCATGACCGATGGGCTGCCGACCGTCGGCGAGACGAACATCGATAAGATCAACGCGAACCTGCAAAAGGCTAAGACGGTCGATGTGCGGATCTTCCCGTTCGGATTCGGTTATGACGTCAATACCGCGCTGCTCGACAAACTCGGGTCGGAGAACGCCGGCATGTCCGATTATGTTCAGCCGAAAGAGGACCTCGAGGTCAAGGTCTCGAACTTTTTTGCAAAGGTAAGCTCGCCGGTACTGTCAGAGCTTGCCCTCGAGTTCGGTTCGCTGGAGGTAGATCTGATCTATCCGCGAAAGCTCACGGATATCTTTAAGGGCATGCAGGTGACGATACTGGGCAGGTACAAGAATGCGAGCGATCTCCGGGGCTCGACGGTAATGCTGCGTGGAAAATCCGGCGGCGAATCTCGGAGCTTTAGTTACAACGGGCTGGACTTTCCGCTCCGCGAGGATGATAACGAGTTTCTTCCTCGACTGTGGGCGAGCAGGCGGGTCGGCTGGCTAATCGAACAGGTCCGTCTGAATGGTGAAACGAAGGAGCTGAAGGACGAGATCGTTGATCTGGGAACGCGGTATGGACTCGTGACTCCGTACACCTCGTATCTCGCGACGGATGGAACTTTGGCCAATGCAGCCCCAACAGACA
Source organism: uncultured Acidobacteriota bacterium (assembly GCA_946480545.1). The sequence goes on along the minus strand of CAMLKY010000234.1, from coordinate 2,461 downwards.
CGGCGCAGCTACGATCTTTATCGTCCCGGGCATCCGCGAAGATGCAGGTGCAAAGTGGTGCGGACGCCGTGCGCCAGAGTGTCCAGCAAAACGCGATGCAGGAGAACTCCTTCGTCATCGGCGGCGCAAATGCCAAAGATGACAGGCAGGTGATCGTGAGCAACACGATGCAGAACCAGTTTGTTGCGTCCAAGAACTTCTTCAATCAAAGCAACGTCTGGGTGGATGCAGAGTTCAAACCGGAGCTGAAGCAGACCGAGGTGAACTTGAAGTTCGCAAGCGAGGAATATTTCGCGGTATTAAATCGCGAGAGGGAACTAGCGCAGTACTTCGCACTCGGAGAAGAGGTGGTCGTCGTGTGGAAGAATAAAGTCTACCGCGTCACGAAGTAGCACCGCTCGACTAGCGGCCTATTCGCTTGTCATCAAAGGTGATTTTCGACGAACAAAAGGTTATCCTATACGTCCGAAAATCACCTATTTTTGTCACTTGCGGAGGGTCACACTGAGTGCGAAGTGTTGCTTCTAATTTTCTTTTAATACTGATCCTGTTCTTTTCTGCGAGCGAAGCTTCGGCGCAGACGGGCTGGAGACTAAATCCTTCGGGTACGAATGGCGATCTGGTCGCTGTTTACTTTACGTCGGCCGCTGATGGTTGGATCGCGGGCGATGGTGGATACCTCGCATCGACTTCTGACGGTGGCCGAACCTGGAGGAAATATCCGCTGAACACGACGGAGGACATTAACGAGATCTATTTTCGCAATGAGAAGAATGGTTACCTGGTCGCAGGCCGGAAGCTTTTCGTGACGAATGACGCAGGTGCGACATGGAAAGAGACAGTGATCTTTCGTGCTTCGGATTTTAAGAATGGCACACCTGAGTTTCTCAGCATTCGATTCGCAGACAAGCGCCGTGGGCTGGTTGTCGGCTCGGTCCTCAACAAGGGCGGTGATGTCATCGACTCTCTCGTCATGCGCACGAATGACGGCGGTGAGACATGGCAGCGGGTTCCCGTGCCGTCGAAGGGCGAACTTTTTCATCTCGACTACAATGGAAGCTCGCATGGATGGATCGTAGGCGATGAGGGTGTCATTCTCGCAACGGTGGACGGTGGCGATACCTGGATACAACAAAACTCAAAGACCAAGATGGCGCTCTTCAACGTCGATTTTAGAGATGATGACGAGGGTTACATCGTCGGCGAAAAGGGCATCATCCTTCGAACCGGAAACGGCGGGCTTAACTGGGAGCGTGTGCCGGCGAACACCACCGTGAATCTGATGCGGGTCGACTTTCCGGATGACAAGAACGGATTCATCGTCGGGTACGGCGGCACGGTACTTCGATCATCCGACAAAGGTCGTACATGGATTAAGCAGGAAAGTAAGACAACCGGACATCTCTACGGGCTCTACATCACCAAGAAATACGGGTGGGCAGTAGGCGCAAAAGGGACCCTCCTCGGATACCAATAAAAAATTTCGATAGTTTTTTCGAAATCAACTGTTTTTCATTAACAGTTTTGTAAAGTTATGTTATCGTACATCATCATTCGTTTTCGTTAGTTCTGCTTTCATCAGGAATCTTTATACAGGCAGGTTGGGTTTTGAATTAAAGGAAGGTCGGTCCCGACACTCCGATACGGTTCTGAAAGCCTCGGCTTTGTTCTCGGGAACCGATCCATACTTATTAAAAGAGGAGCAGAAGACATGATGAAGAAGATCGGATACCTAATTCGAACGCTGTCCGTAGTTCTTATCGTTGCTGCAGCTATATCCGCCCAGGAAACAACGGGCGGGATAGAAGGAACCGTAAAGGACGCAAACGGCGCCGTCGTTCCGAATGTGACGCTGAGTATCACTACGGCGACCAGCACCATCACAGGCACAACCACTACCGGAACAGGCGCCGGATTCAGACGAACCGTTACGACAGACGGAGACGGATTTTTTCGTGCTTTACAAATACCCCCAGGGGTTTATGACGTAACCACGACGGCGGGCGGAGGTTTTGGTGAAGCTCGGTATGAGAACGTGACAGTCGCGATCGGTCGAAATACGCAGCTTTCGATAACGGTCAAACCGGGAACCACGACTACCTCAGTCGATGTAGCAATTTCTGATGTTCCCCCAGTCGACACGACAAGCAGTTCGATTCAGACGAGCGTCAATGCCCAGAAGATCGAGCTGTTGCCAAAAGGTACTGGCTTTACAAGCCTTCTGAAAACAATACCGGGAACGCGTCCCGAATCTCGCACCGGTGGCTTCTCGGTCGACGGGGCTTCGGGCGGCGAGAATGTATTCGTTATCGATGGTCAGGAAGTCACAAATTTCCGAACCGGCACGCTCAACGAAAATAACAACGTTCCAACCCAGTTTGTACAGGAAGTCCAGGTCAAATCGAGCGGCTTCGGTGCCGAGTTCGGCGGCGAGGGTTTTGGCGCGGTCGATCAGAGCTGC
>CAMLKY010000233.1 GCA_946480545.1 uncultured Acidobacteriota bacterium | reverse complement strand
GAAGGTGACGTACAACCTCGAGAACGGTCGAAAATTCATCGTCTCGGCACCGGCGGTTTCGACGGCGAACATCTACATCAAGAGCGCTAAATGGAACGGGCAACCGCACCCGCTAGCGTACCTGACACACGATCACATAATGGCCGGCGGCACGCTCACACTGGAGATGACGAACACGCCAAACGACGAGGCATTTAGCTCGTTCGCGACAAATACCGTCTATCGGGACACCCTCGCCGTGCCTGTGGTCGAGGGCGATCGTGTTTTCAAAGACAAGACCACGATCTCGATCAAAACCCACGACCGGAATACGCGGATCAGCTATACGCTCGGTGGTCGAACCTTCGCTTACGCCGCACCGTTCACCATCGAGAGCACAACGACGCTCGAGGCTTATGCATCGAGAGACGGCGTGGAAAGTAAAAGAGTCGAGGCTGTCTTTACGAAACGGCCGAATGACTGGACTGTCACGATCATCTCGCCGTACAGCACACAGTATCCTGGGGGCGGTGATGACGCGATCGTGGATGGGCTTCGCGGGACGGCAAACTTCGCGGCCGGCGAATGGCAGGGTTATCAGGGCAAAACATTCGAAGCGGTGATCGATCTCAGGCGAGAAACCGAGATAAGAAGTCTCGGCGGAAGTTTTCTCCAGGTCGCGCGGTCGTGGATATGGATGCCGGACCGGATCGAGTTCGAGACTTCGATAGACGGCGTTAACTTTGCACCTGCTGCCGACTTCAAGCCGGGTTTTCCGCAACAGGAAATGCAGCCGGTAGTGAAGGAATTTAGCCGGGCCGTTTCACCGAGGCGCGCACGCTATGTTCGAGTGCGTGCGCACAATTTCGGAAAGATCCCCGCATGGCACATCGGCTCGGGCGGTGATCCATGGATCTTTGTGGATGAGATCTTGATCAGGTGAGGAAGATCGTTCAGGCCGGCCACCTTCACTGTCCGGAAGGCCCGCTTGCGGCGGCCGCCGGAGTACAGTTTAGTTTCAAAGAAGCGTACGAGTCCGCAATCTTGAGCGGCCGCAAGCGGGCCTTCCGGACTTGCGAATGGGGTCAGCGCTGCAGATGGGGTTGCGAGGAAACTACTCCGCCTTCTCGTAAATATCCTTCTTCGCAAACCCGCTCTTCTTGAACCGGCGTGCAAATGTGCGGAGATCGCTGTCGAGCTTTGTCACGACGCGGCGCAGCTTTTGTTCGGGCCGAGCCATAAAGTAGGTTACGTGCGACGTTTCATATCCGTTTGGCGAGTGGGGTGAAAAATAATAGTTCGAGATGCAGCATCGTACGCCATCGGCCTTTACTTGATTTACCGAATGCCATGACTTGTCGTTCGTCGACATCAGCACAAGACGGTTGAAGAGGCTCGGAATCTCGACCGGCTTCAAAACGCTTTCATCCCACAGCTCCAAATTCCCGCCATACTCGGGTTTCCATTCGGGCGTAATGTAGTAGAGCAGATTCAGCACGCGATAGTTCTTTTGTTCACCGTCATGCGAATTGTCGATGTGCGGATTTAGGAAGTGACCCGGCGCCATCGCGCTTATTCCGCCGGCGTAAAGGTGCGGATCGCCGACCGCATCCTCGATGCTTGTAAGCTCGGCCACCTTCCGGATCACCCGCTCATCCTGAAACGCGAACGTTATTGCCTCGATCAACGGATCATACTTGTCCAACGACTTCGAGGTGTATTTTCGCTCGCGAAAACTATCGAGCAGCCGCATCGTCTCCACGGGCGGAAAGGCTTTGGCGATGCGACGCGCGATATCCTCGGGCAGCAGATCGTCGATGGCCGCAAACCGCGTTCTAACACCCTTTTCAGTCTGAAAGTCAGCTTTAATTCGCTCGGCGTCGCGGTCGAGCCGCTCGAGGATAAGTTTGATAAGTTCTTCACGCATCGATGCACTCAATTTACGACTACAACGAGTGAAAGGCAATTCAACGCAGCTTCACAAAGGAAGTTCCGAGCCCTTGCGGCTTAGCGGCTGCGAGAACATATTCCTGAAGGCTTCGACAGTTGCGGAAGGCTCAGTTCTATCTGGATTTTGTCGAAGGTTAAAACTCGATGGGATTCCGCGCGCCCGACGAAGCCGCACGGATCCTCGGCAAATCGATGAACCTCTTTCGAATGGGACAAGTCGCACTGCGGGGTGCCGGATTCACTGAACAACAAGCGGCGTCTCCGTAGTTCACAATTCTTCTTTTCGTGTCTTTCGTGGGATTCGTGTTTTTCGCGGTTACCCTCTTCCAACAAAACCCATCGGCATCGCTAAGCAAACCGGGAAAATAACCCCGAACCACACCAATCGGACGAAAGACACGAAAAAAGGAGATTTTTTTGCGCGAGAAATTGACTGACCTTTTCATCCTTTCCTGCGTCTTATAAATGCGTCGCCAAATGGCAACGTTTTCGATATGGACAGAAGGTATTTTCTAAAGACAACTGGGATCGCCCTCGCGAGCTTCGGATTCATGGCCGCGGCGCCCGAGTTCCTGCATCAGTTCGCCCGCGCGCAATCGACGAAGACCGCGGGCGGCAGGCGTAAGGTTTTGGTGACGATCTTTCAGCGCGGTGCGGTCGACGGACTCAACATGATCGTCCCCTACGGTGACTCGCAGTATTACGAGCTTCGTCGCAACATCGGTATCCCCGAACCGGGCCGGACCGAAGGCGCGATCGATCTGGATGGTCACTTCGGGCTCCACCCGATGATGGAGCCTCTCGAGAAGCTCTGGAAGTCGAAGAGCCTCGCTATCGTTCACTCGGCAGGCTCGCCGAACAATACGCGTTCGCATTTTGACGCACAGGATTACATGGAGTCGGGTACGCCGGGCGTGAAGAGCACCCGCGACGGGTGGCTGAACCGGGCGATGCAGAATTCGTCTGCGCAGAACGGTTCACCTTTCAGGGCTGTGGCGATGACACAGGCGCTACCGCGTTCGCTTTACGGCCGCGCGCCGTCGGTCGCGATGACGAACCTGTCCGACTTCTCGATCAAAGCGGGTCTGTACACGACCGACCTCAAAGGAGGCTTCGAAGGCATCTACCAGCAAAATGCGAACGATGAGCTGGGTTCGACCGGGAAGGAAACTTTCGAAGCGGTCAACTTTCTAAAGGCGGCGAATCCGGCGCAGTACAAACCCGAAAACGGCGCGATCTATCCTCAGTCACAACTCGGTCGCTCGCTGGCGCAAATTGCGCAGTTGATAAAGGCCGGCGTCGGACTCGAGGTCGCGTTCGCGGAATCGAATGGCTGGGACACACATTTCAACCAGGGAGCATCGCGTGGGCAGCTCGCGAATCTGCTTCGGGATTTTGCTTCGTCGATCGCCGCGTTCGCAACTGATCTTGGCAGCCGCATGGACGACGTTGTTGTGCTGACAATGTCCGAGTTCGGACGAACGGCGCGGGAGAATGGAAGTCGGGGAACGGACCACGGACACGGTAATGCGAGGCTAGTTCTCGGTAACGCCGTTAAGGGTGGAAAAGTGTATGGCGAGTGGAAGGGGCTGAAAGACGATCAACTGAACGAGGGACGCGACCTCGCGGTCACGACCGACTTCCGTGATGTGTTCGGCGAGGTGGCGAGTCGTCACCTCGGCACGAAGGCGTTGGGTAAGCTCTTTCCGGATTACAAAGTTACGCCGGCGAAGTTTAGAGGATTCCTCGGCTAGAAAATGTCAATAAGAACGCCGCTTGTGTAGCGGCGTTCGAGCTTACCTATTTCGTTACCAGCGTGCATGGCCGCAATTCCGGATACGGATCGTTCTCTGCTGAGACAAGCTTTCCTTTCACAGCAATGCCCTGATTGTTTCCGGTGAGATCCTTGAATGCGGCTGCATCCTTCTCTTCAACCTGACAGTGGACCAGTTGAAGAGAGCTTCCATAGACATTGATCTCTTCAACACCCTGCGACGCGTTCTTGAAATCAAAATCCGGCTTGCCGTCCTTATACGTGCCGGCCACGGCGATTTCCTTTCCCGCATACTTTTTATGAAAGTCGGGTTTGGACTTTTCTCGCTCCGCCCAAAGATCGTCGATCTTCATCACCGGAGTCGTCGTTGCCGAATTACATGCCGTGATAGCTAAGAGCCCTAACAGCAGAGATGCTGTTCTCTTCATAAGTTAGAATGTCCTCCTACTAGCAAAATTCCGCCAATTATACACAGGCTCGATATCGCGGCAAAGTTTGAAGGGATTCGACCTTTCCCGTGCTTTGATATTCTGTACCCGTGTTCGACACGCGCCTCAATACGCCCGAACGGATCGACACCGGCGACTATACACCGGACGAGTACAGGACCTTTCTGCACGAGATCGCATTTATCAATCGATATGTTGGAGAGGGTCGTGCTCTAAGAAAGAGTTTGCTGGCCGAGATCGAGTCGGAAGACTCCAGTGCGTTTAGTGTTCTCGATGTCGGCTGCGGGTCCGGCGAGCTGCTTCGAATGATCGCAAAGTTCGCCAAAGAAACCGGACGAAGCTCACACTTGGTCGGTGTGGATCTGAATTCGATCTCATCGACGATCACTCATGACTGGTCCCGCCAGTTTCCTGAGATCATGTCAGTGCAAGGTAACGCGCTTGCACTGCCCTTCGGCGACCGGTCATTCGACTACTCGATCTCGTCTCTGTTCTTTCATCACCTAACGGACG
>CAMLKY010000232.1 GCA_946480545.1 uncultured Acidobacteriota bacterium | reverse complement strand
GAACTCATCGCTCTCATCCGGTAAGCTGCCCATCACTTCATCGGTCGACACCTGGACGAATCGCCGCACATTCTTCTGCCGCCCTGCATCCAGCAGGATCTGCGTGCCGATGATATTTGTTTTGAGGAATTCGTCTGCCGAGTGGATGCTGCGGTCGACGTGCGACTCCGCCGCGAAGTTGAAGATCGCGTCGCAGTCGGCAGGCAATGCATCGAGCACCGCGGCGCGATCGCAGATGTCGCCGCGCACGAACACATGACGCTCGTCGTCTACGTCACCGAGGTTCTCAAGATTGCCGGCGTATGTGAGGGCGTCGAAATTTATTATCCGAGCATCCGGCTGCTCATTTAGCAAAAGCCTGACAAAAGCGGAGCCGATGAATCCCGCTCCGCCTGTTACGAAAAAAGTTCTCATAAAAGCTCTTCTATGCGTCTTAGCGTCTTTGCCGGAGAAAGGAGGTTCCAGAACCTCGAATGTTAGTGTTCACGCAAAGACGCTAAGACGTAAAGAAATCCCTTACCTTTCCAACTGTCTCATCTGCCGCAAAACCATCTCGCAATATTTCTTTGGCGAGTCGATATCGTCGAGGACTATCTTTCCACCGTCTTCGCTCGCGTTGTCGATGATCAGATCGCCGAACCCGAGCAGCCTCTGCATCACAGTCGCCGACACGGTCACGTCCTGGACGCGCCGCAGCGGGATGTTCTGCGTAGTCCGGGAGATAAGCCCGCGATCGATCTCGATAGTCGTATCCGTGAGCGTGTAGCGAACCAGCTTCTTTCTTAAATGAAAATAAAGCGGGATCAGCAAAAGAAGCAGGCCGGCAACAACAGCGAATAAGGGTGAAACCGAAGGTAAAAAGATCGTCAGAACAATAACAAGCAGGAACGCGCCGATGACGGTCGCAGCGTAACCCGCGTAAACGAACTTGAGAGTCGGGGTGACGGAAAATATTCGGGTTGCGTCATCGGTGCCGGGATGTTCGACCGCGGACGCCGGGCGCGTGGCGACCCGAGTCTCCTCCTCGGTCACAAATTCATTGCCGCACTTCCGGCAGAATACTGCGTCATCAGAATTCTCTTTTCCGCATTTAGTGCAGTACATAATTGAGGCGTTTACTTCCGGCAATGATACAGGAACCCGCGCTGCAAACAAAAAAGCGGCCGGTTGAAACCGGCCGCCGACATTGGAGAAGAGAGGAACTCACGTCAGCATCTCGTTGAATTCTCGTTTGTGGCCTCACACAGCCCAAAGCCCTACTGATTCATCAGCATTATTTTTCCGTCTGCCGTTCTAACCGCCAGGACACCCGGTTCATAGATCGTCAGCGGTCGCGATTCTTTTTGGACGAGCTGGGCCGACCGGCTTCCGATGCGCTGCGCGGAATGCACGAATCTTCCATCAGAGATCGCACTGTAGCGAGCCGTGATGCGTCGCACGTATTCCTGGGTTTCGCGATACGGGGGAACATTCCAGCCGTATTTCATCACCGCACCCTCCCCCGCGTTGTAGCCAGCGAGTGCCAGCACGACGTTGCCATTGAACGTGTCGAGCAGCCATCGCATGTATCTCACACCGGCGTCGATGTTTTGTTTCGGATCGTAAATACTCGTCACGCCGAAACGTCGCGCCGTTGCCGGCATCAACTGCATCAACCCGCTTGCACCCTTGTGTGACGTCGCACGAATCTTGAAGGATGACTCCTGGTGCATCTGTGAGTAGATCAGAAGCGGATCGATGTTGTACCGCCGGCTGGCCTCGACGATATATGAGTCGTGCATCGGATTCCCGGTCGTGAAACCCTTTAGGCTCGAGCTCGAACCCATCGTGAGCTTCGACACCACGGTTTCACGCTGGGCGAGCCCGTCACTCACCGCGACCGTCCAACCGGTCTTCGCGGTCTTACTGGCGTATTTGTCCTCGACGATGACTTGCGGCTTCGAGTTCCTTCCGCGCCGTCCTTTCTTTGCGACGGGAGCTGGCGGCGGAGGAGGCAGATGCAGCGGCACGCCCTGCGACCGGTCAAAGTTATCAAACGTTCGCGGGCTTGATTTTTGGGCGGATGCAGAGAGAGCGAGGCAGGAAACGATCAGAATAAGAAGGCAGGTTTTCTTCATTGATAAAGCGGAAACCGCCCCGGTCGAAGGCGCACATTTCCTGATTTGTTGCAGATTCTTTGAGGGTGACCCGATCGTTTGCCTGATCATTCAGGCTGCCTACATTTAAAAAACTGGGAAACCGGGTGAGTTTCCAATGTTTGGCAATCGGCCAACGCTGTTTGCCACAGCGGACAAACAGGATAGCACCGGATGGTGGGATAGGTAAAGAAAAGATTGCACCCCAGGTCCGAACCGGGAGCGGTAGCGACCGGGGTTTTGGTACTAACGCATCGCCAATATAATGTCGACGATTAGGTCAGAACCGGGAGCCGTAGCGACCGGGGCTTCACTGTGGCCGTGTCGATAGATGACCGGCGCGCTTAACCGCAGATGGCGGGGATCAAAGCCGATCCGTATCTTTTCCGATCCGCGTCATCCGCCCAAATCCACGGCTGAGTGCGCTGGCCCCAAAGCCACGGTCGCTACGGCTCCCGGTTCTGACCTGTCGTGAGCGTAATAGTGTCGATTGGTTAGCTCGCGCCGCACGATCTAGGCTATCTTACTTTCGGTATGCTCTACGTCTCGCAGCTTATTGGCCAGCCGATCCTCGACGCGCGGAATGACAAGATCGCGTCGATCCGGGACGTGCTTGTCCGATACGGGAGCGACGATTATCCTCCGGTGATCGGCGTCGTCGCGCGCCTGAGACGTCGCAATTTCTTCATCCCGAATCGCAGCATCGCCGAGCTAAACGAGCACGGCGCGCGGATGAGTTCCGCGAAGCTCGACCTAACGCCGTTCGAGCGTCGCGAGGGCGAGGTATTGCTCGCGAAGGACGTGCTCGACAACCAGCTCATCGACGTCGACGGCAAGCGAGTCGTCCGCGTGAATGATGTCCAACTCATCGATGTCGGTGACTTCTGGCGGGTGACCGGTGCAGATGTAAGTCTTCAGGGATTCGTCCGTCGCCTGATGCCGAAAGGTTTTTACGGCAGCACAAAGCCGGTCGAAGTTCTCGACTGGGCCGACGTCGGCTATCTCGCGACCGACACCGCCACCGTTACCGTGCAATTGAAATCCTCGAAAGATAAGCTTTCGCGGCTCCACCCGGTCGAGATCGCACAGCTAGCCGAGAGTCTTTCGCCAATACACCGGACCGAGGTCGTCGAATCGCTCGACAACGAGACTGCTGCCGACACGCTCGAGGAGATGTCGACCGAGGCACAGGCGCGCATTCTCGAGGAGATGGACGAAGAACGCGCCGCGGACATTCTGGAAGAGATGTCGCCGGACGATGCCGTCGACGTGCTCGACGAAATGGATGACGAAAAGGCGCAGGAGCTTTTCGACCTGATGGAAGACGACGAAAAGGCAGACGTCGCCGAGCTGATGGAGTTCGACCACGATACGGCCGGCGGCTTGATGACGACCGAGTTCATCGTCTTTCCGAAAACGCTTACTGCCGGCGAAGCGATCGCACGCCTACGCGAAATGGCTGAAACGCCAGGTATGATCTACTACCTCTACGTCGTCGAGGAAGAAGGTTCGTGGAAGCTCTGTGGCCTGATCAGTCTCCGGAGCCTTATCCTCGCCGATCCGACGCGTCCGCTTTCTGAAGTGATGCGTGCCGATTTCCGCTCAGCACACCCGGGCGACTCAGCCGACGAAGTCGCGCAGACGATCTCCGAATACAACCTCCTGGCACTCCCCGTCGTCGACGACGAAGGCGACATCGCCGGTATCGTCACCGTCGACGACGCCATGGAGATCCTGCTGCCAAAGAATTTTCAGAGAAGACTGCCAAGGTTGTTTGGCTAGACCAACGCCTTCTTAGTGTCCCTTCGTGTGAGTTCGAGTCGAGTTCTTATAGTTAGAAAACCGCAACCACGAACTCACGCGAAAAGGACATGAACTCAGAAGCTACCTGGCACAACAAGCCTCTCTACTCGTGCTCCGTTCGTGGCCGTTCGTGTCATTTCGTTGGTTCCGGTTTTCCGACCATAAGACCTTGAACTACGAAGGGACCAAAAGGACACGAACGACACGAGGTAGGAACAAGCCGGATCCAGCTATTCTTTGCTCTGCGAGCTGTCCTGATTTGTCGACGACGGCACCGGGATTTCGGATGGGGATATTTCAGTCGACACGGTATTTGGCGTCTGCGTGGAATGGATCGTTCCCGGGTCGGTGATACGGGCACCGTCAGATCGGAACACGAGCTCGATCGCTTTTTCAGGCGGCATCGCCCGACCCCAGGCAATCGCGTTCGATAATGCGGTCTCGGGAATCGCGGCACGCAGCTTTTCGAGATAGATGTCACGAAACTTCTGCTCGGCGGGCTCGATCTTGTAGCCGATCGAATCGCGAAGCGCCTCGGCCGCACCGCATAGCTGGGCTGCGCGATCGTAGTCGCGTTCTGCGACGCAGATCGCGGCGAAGCCATCGAGCGAGTACGAGATAGTCATCTTGTTTCCGAGATCGAACGCGATGTTGGCGGCTTCGGCGAAATGCTTTTTCGCCAGTGCCGGCTCGCCTTCGCCGAGACACGCGGAACCAAGATTGTTGAGTGCGTCGCTGACG
>CAMLKY010000231.1 GCA_946480545.1 uncultured Acidobacteriota bacterium | reverse complement strand
CGCTTCTTCGATCGCCGGCGGTATCGACACGCCAAGTTCGCTAAATCGCGGTGCGGGATCGGTCACATGCTTCTTCATGATCGCCGGGATCGACGACCCCTTGAAAGGAACATCACCCGCGAGCATCTGGTACAGCATCACGCCCAGGCTGTAGATGTCTGATCTTGAGTCCGGCTCGTCATCGGCCCACTGCTCGGGAGCCATGTAATACGGCGACCCCATCAGCCCGGTGGTCTGCGCCTGGATGAACGAACCGAGCAGCTCGCCCGACTTTATCTTCGCAAGTCCGAAATCCAGGATCTTCACCGCCTGCGACAAGTTGGGCTTGTCGTTGCAGATCATGATATTCAACGGCTTCAGATCGCGGTGCACGATGCCCTGATGATGTGCAGCACCGACGCCGGCACAGATCGCGGCCGTTAGCTCGAACGCGCGTTCGGGACTCAGAGATATTTCGCGCTGTAACAGATCGTGAAGCGATTCCCCCTCGACATACTCCATCACCAGGAACGGCAGCGTCCCATGGACGACTCCGTAGTCGGTTACGGCTACTACGTTCTGGTGGCGAATGGCGGCTGCAGCGAGGGCCTCCTGTCTGAAGCGCGTGACAAGTTGAGGGTCGTTACCGACAAGATCAGGAAGAATGATCTTTATCGCGAGCTGAGTTTTTAGATAAGCATGCCGTGCCTTGTAAACGACGCCCATACCGCCCTGCCCCAGCCGGCACTCGAGGTGATATTTACCCTCAAGCACGGGCTCACCGGCGATCGTGTGCATCGTCGGCATGCCATCGCTCGGGCACGTCACCACGTCGTCGGTATAGCAGTTCTTACAGAGCTGGCATTCTTTCATCTTTAGCTTGAATCAGGGCGCGGAAAGCACTAAGCTTAGCACGATTGAATTTTAGAGTCTTTGCTTTGTACGAGCAAGGTTTCATGGCTTCCAGCGAAGACTCGTCGTTCGTTCCGCGTCCAGCAATCACGATAGACGCGCACCCGTCACCTGTTTCTTTTCGACAACCAGATCAGCCGGTCACAGAGGTGAAAATGGCTCCCTTATCACGCACGCGGCGACTTACCATTATCGCCCACGATCCAAGCCTACGGGACCAAAAGGGGAACATCATAAAAGCGGCCGTCGACATTCCGGCCGAGGACCTCGCTCCCGGGCCCCGAGGCTACCGGGTCCATGTCATCGACTACGACACGTCGACGAGCACTCTCTATACACCGCATGACTATGCGCCTGCGCGTGAGAACGGACTCTATCCCGACCCGTTCGAAGAAGCGGCGAAGCTGCATCGCGATCAGGAGCTTCTTGGCGATCCGCGCTTTCATGCTCAGAACGTGTACGCGATCGTTATGCGCGTGCTTGCACGATTCGAGTTTGCCCTCGGGCGGCGAGTAAGTTGGGGATTTGACGGACACCAGATCCATATCGCGCCTCATGCCTTCGCTGATCCCAACGCGTTCTACTCAGAGCTCGACCGGGCACTTTTGTTCGGTTACTTTGCCGACCCGTCTGCCCGCTCCGGCAACAAGATCATCTTCACGTGCCTTTCACACGATGTCATCGCTCACGAGACCGCTCACGCGTTACTCGACGGTCTGCGGTCGCGGTACACGATGCCTTCGATCCCGGAACAGATGGGTTTTCACGAAGGCTTTTCCGACATCGTAGCGCTGCTGTCGGTCTTTTCGGTCTCGGAAGTCGTCGAGGCAGCATTCGATACGCGAAGAGGTGCCCGGCCAAAAACCATCAACAAAAAGCTGCTTGAGACGAGCGCTCTTCGACGCTCGATCCTGTTCGGTCTTGGCGAGGAGTTCGGCGTTGCCCTTTACGCCCGCCGACGCGATTCTTTGCGACGCTCGGTCGACCTGCTTCCGCTGGCAAAGGATGGCTCGGATACACCGTATCTCGACCGTCCGAAGTATCGCGAGGCTCACAACTGCGGCGAGATACTTGTCGCAGCGGTGATGAATGCGTTTCTGAAGGTGTGGCGGAAACGGCTCGAGAGCCACTTCCCGGGAAAACGCGCCGTCGATCTGGATCGCAATATCGTTATCGCTGAAGGCACCGAAGCAGCTAACACGCTGCTCACGATGGTCATTCGCGGACTCGATTACACACCCCCGACGGATATCCGCTTTGGAGATTTTCTGAGCGCGATACTAACCTCCGATACCGAGACCGTTCCCGACGATTCCCGTTACGGCTACCGAACCATCCTTCGTGAGAGTTTCGACGAATATGGCATCCGCCCGTCTGCACAACACAAGGACGACGGGACGTGGTCGGTTGCGCCGGAGGACCTTCGATATGACAGAACACATTTTGATTCGTTGATGCGCGATCCCAACGAGGTGTTTCGTTTCATCTGGGACAATCGCGAGTCACTGAAGTTGGATGATCGTGCGTACGCCCAGGTTGAATCTGTGAGGCCCTGCCTACGCATCGGTCCCGACGGCTTCGCGGTTCGTGAGACCGTTGCCGAGTACGTCGAGATGGTCACGCTGCAGGCCCAGGAGCTTGCGAGCTTCAATATCACCCCGCCCGATGGGATGGATCAGGACTCGGAGGTCACGCTCTATGGCGGTGCGACACTTATATTCGACGAGTACGGCCGATTGAAGTACCAGATCAGGCGACGGGTCTTCAGCGAACATCAAACCGAGAAATTGCGCGAGCTTTGGGACAACGGCTATTTCGCCGGCCGGGCAAGGCGTGGCTCATCGTTCTCGCAGATGCATCAAAGTCGCGCGAGCGGCCTCGCACAGAAGCGTGGAAGGAGGAACTCCGAGTCATGGCAATAAAACCGAAGAAAGTACATCTGCGCATGTACCAGATCGGCTTTGGAGATTGTTTCCTCATGTCGATCGAGTACTCCGACCAAACGGAGCGGCATGTACTGATCGACTTTGGAACGATGCGGCTGCCAAAGGCGCTCGGGAAGAAACAGGGCGATTACCTCAAGGAGATCGCCGACGACATCAAACAGCGCTGCGACGGTAAACTGGCGGCAGTAATCGCAACCCATCGACATAAAGATCACATCCTCGGCTTCTCGACCGATGCCGAATCATCGGGTGCGGGAAAGGTGATCGCGTCGTGCAATCCGAGACGCGTTATCCAGCCCTGGACCGAGGACAAAAAGCTCGCCACCAACGCAACCGACCGAAAGGGCATGGTCAGCTCTGCCGACGCACAAAGGTCCGCCAATCGGAACTTTGTTGCAACACTGGCCAACATGCAGCAAGTTTCTGCCGCCGTTGTCGACGAGATCGAGCAGCTCGAGCGCACGGCTGGAAACGATCTCGGCCGCGCACGAGGAATGCTCGAGGCGGTGAAGATCATCGGTATCGACGCCGTCTCCAATCAATCCGCCGTGCGAAATCTTGCCGAGATGGCACCGAACCTCTATGTTAGCTACGGCTTCGACCTGAATAAGAAGCTAAAAACGATCCTGCCGGAGATAAAGACCCATGTGCTGGGACCGCCGACGATCGCGGATTATGGCGAGGTCGCGCATCAGGCCCACAAGAATGACGACGAGTTCTGGCCGATCCAGGCTATGACCAAGAACTACTGGGCGGTGCACGCGGCCACATCTGAGCTGTCCCGCAAGTCGAGATCACGCGTTGCGGAGCTTTTCCCAGGTGCACCGTCGTTGAAATCGGTACCCCCGGCCGATCGCTGGTTTGTTCGCCAGCTTCGGAGGATACGGGCCGACCAGTTGATGAACATTACGCTCGCGATGGACGATGCACTCAACAACACGAGCGTGATCCTTCTATTCGAGATCGGGAAGATGAAGTTCCTGTTTCCCGGCGATGCTCAGATAGAAAACTGGGAATATGTCTGGCATCCCGATAACCCCGACGCCGACAAGAATATGAAGTTGCTGAGCGATGTCGATCTTTACAAGGTCGGGCATCACGGCAGCACGAATGCCACTCCGCAGACGATCTACCGCAACTTCGGCAATACCAAAAAAGCTGTCACTGCAGGCACGGCAAAAAGGGCAATGATCAGCCTGGTCTCAACTCTCGGAAACGAGAACGGAAAATGGGTTCACGGCAACCCTACGAACGACAGCGAGGTCCCGCGGTCGAAATTGATCACGGCGCTGAAGCGCGTCGGTCAGGTCGAGAACACGCGCGACATCATCGATTCGGGCGCTATGTTCGTCGACCTCACATTCGACGTGTAAGCTCAGCTACCGGACCACGATATTGACGAGTCTTCGCGGAACGACGACAACCTTCACAATACTCTTGCCGCCGACATGCTCGACGACCTTCGGATCTGCGAATGCGAGTTTCTCCAATACATCATTGGAGGCCTCGGGTGCTGCGAAGCCCCTTGACCGAAGCTTCCCGTTAACCTGCACTGCGATCTCGATCTCGTCAGCTTTCGCAAGCTCCTCGTTATACTCAGGGAACCTCGCGCCTGACGCTAGCATCCCCTGCTCAGTACCGGTCAATACGGAGTAAAGCTCTTCAGCAATGTGTGGAGCGAACGGAGCGAGCATTCGCACGAGAGCAGTTAACGCCTCTTTCATTGTGAAAGCGGCCCCTTCCTCGAATCCATCCGGGACCTGGACAAACTTCGAGTAACTCCCGTCGAAGTCTGCTATCGCATTCATCAGCTCCATGAGCCCAGCGACCGGGGTGTTTAGTTGC
>CAMLKY010000230.1 GCA_946480545.1 uncultured Acidobacteriota bacterium | reverse complement strand
CGCGGGCTTGGCGATGAATTTCCGCTCGCGATGTCGTTAACGCACGAAGACGAGCGGCAGTTTCTGGCGAACGGGCTCTACCCGATCGAGGTCTCGCAGGCGCAGGTGCTTCCGTTCGTCCAGGTCTACGACAACAGTCTCACGCGGACGAACATCGAGCTGATCGTTCCGCTCGTCATCCGTGACGAGATGATGGGCGTCCTGCTTCTCGGTGAGAAAGCTACGGGCGAGCCTTACTCGAGCTACGACCGCGACATCATCTCCGCCATGGGCCGGCACGTCGGTGTCGCGATCGCACAGCGAAACTTGCTCGCCGACATGGAGCGCCAGGCAGACGAGAACCGAAAGCTGTTCGAAAACCTCAAGACCACATACAAAGATACTGTCCGAGCGTTCGCCGCCGCGATCGACTGCAAGGACCGCTACACCGAGGGGCACTCGGTGCGTGTCGGTAAATACTCGGAGATCATCGGCGAGGAGCTGGGCTGGAGCGAGGACGAGATCGAGGGTGCAGCCGTCGCGGGTTACCTGCACGATGTCGGAAAGCTCACCGTCGAGCGAAAGATCATCAACGCACCTTACCGTATCAACGCCAAAGAGTCGGCCGAGCTGAATCGTCATCCGTCGGTCGGCTACGAGATCCTGCTGCCGATCCATCATCCGTACGCGGACGTCCCGCTTGCCGCGAAGTATCATCACGAGCGCCTCGACGGCCGCGGCTACCCCGACGGCCTCTACGATCGCAATATTCCGTACATCGCCAAGGTTGTGAATCTCGCCGACTCGTTCGACGCGATGACGACCGACCGCCCATATAAACGACGACGCCCTGCCGCCGAGGTCTTCGACGATCTCCGTCGCAACTCGGGCAAGCAGTTCGCCCCCGAGATCGTCAACGCGTTCTTCCGCGGCATGCTCAAAGAGCTCACCGGTGAGACAAAAGAAAAGCGCTTCCGCCGCCTCCTCGGCCGCGAATACATGGAAGCCGAAGGCATCATCCCCATGCTCCGCAATTCCCTAAATGGCATGTCCCCGACCTCACCGCTGACGTTTATCAACTCGGATTAAATTTTTGTTGACACGCGCGTTTTCTTTTATTAATATCCCTGACACCCCTAAGCTAGTCGCTGTTCTTTAACGACGAAATCGTTCAGATTCGTGTGTGAAGTTAAAGTTGTGGTTGGCTAGAAACTCCCGAAGCTTTCCTGCTCGAAGCTCCCAGCAGTTTCCCGCTTGAAGCTCCCAAAGAGGTTTCCCGCCCGAAGCACTACGACTTCCCAGCTCAGCTAAAAAAAATAAAACTTAAGCCCCCGCAGAGGAAGAAGTATGTCTAAACACAGAAAAACTAATCTCGTTATGAGTGTGCGCCCGAATAACGCACGTCGGGCTCGTTTGAATCTCGCGGCGATGATTGCAGTTCTTGTGCTCGCCGTTTTTGGACTCGGTGCGTTCCTTAACTTCATGTCTCCCATCGTGCAGCGCAGTGAGCGGTCAAGAGCCGCGACGTTGTCATCATCAACGCCCGAATACGCGGCAAACAAACCTGCGAAAGAGTATATCTATGCCGGCTCGAAGTTGGTCGCCGTTGAGGAGCCAACGCGACCAGTGGCGTCGGACCTCGCGGTCTTTCGACCTTCGACCGGTCAGTGGTGGGTTCGAAAGCTCAACGGCAGTACCACCGGCGCTACGTTCGGAGCTTCGGCCGATATTCCCATACCCGGAGATTACGACGGCGACGGTAAGACAGACTATGCCGTCTTCCGACCGAGCGATAACACTTGGTACACGCTTTCATCAGGCAACAACGAGGCGATGGTAGTCTACGGCCCCTACGGTGCAAGCGGCGACAAGCCCGTCCCCGCGGATTACACCGGCGATGGCAGAACCGACCTAGCCGTTTTCCGACCGTCAAACAGCACCTGGTATCTGTATGACACGGTGTTTGGCGAGATTGGAGCCTTCCAAATTGGAGCATCTGGCGATGTTCCGGTACCGGCCGACTATGACGGCGACAAAAAGGTCGATATGGCAGTTTGGCGCGACAGTAACGCGACTTGGTACGTGTACAAATCGACGAACGCGACCTGGCAGATACAGGCATGGGGCGCAAGCGGCGATAAACCGGTTCCAGGCGATTACGACGGAGACGGAAAAGCGGACTTCGCTGGGTGGCAAAGCAGCGGCATTTGGAATATTCGCAGCAGCGCGACCGGGACAGCCCTTCCATACACACAGTGGGGCTACCAGACGAGCGACATCGCCGTCCAGGCCGATTATGACGCAGACGGAAAAACCGACCTCGCGGTCTGGAGACCGTCCGAGGGGCAATGGTACGTACTCGGAACAGCCGTCGGTTGGTTCCAGGTCATCTGGGGACAAAACGGTGACATTCCCGTTCCGGGACCGTTTCAACGCTAGGAGGTGCCGACCATGTTAGATCGGATCAACAGAAGTTCTGACCACAGGGGTGAAACCATGAAAGCTGTATCATCTACCACATTCAAAATCGCAGTTGGAATGATTTTTGTCGGAGCCTCGCGTAGAAAGCTGCAGGCGCTTATGTTGATGGCGGCGTTGTTGATGCCAATCGCCGCTCCTATTCCCGCGTGGGGATATGAATTGAATCTTCCTCCTATGCCCGAGCATACGAGTTTCGCGTCCGCGCCGGGATTCAACTTTTCCGCTTCGTCCGTTTGGACAAGCCTGAATGACCGATTCGGCGACGTCACCGATCTTATCGGAGAAATGACCGGCGAGAATTCTGCGGAGCGCGATGTCCGTAAGATTGCCAAGCGAATGAACGATCTACTCGCCACAGTGAAGGATATCGAGACGCGCCTCGAGTCTGAGGTCGAGCTCGCGGTAGGAGAATCGCTGATCCTGTCGGCGGTGCCGCTCGACGAGAATGGCGACGCGGTTCACGGTGTTACACCGAAATGGACGTCGAAGGATTATTCGATGATCAACATCCGCGGTGATAGAGCTGTCGCACTTTCTGCAGGCGAAACTGAGCTCAAGGTAAAAGCCGGCTCGATCGAGAAGACAGTTCGGGTGAGTATCTCAGAACAGATTAAGTCGCAGATCCAGAGCAGGGAATCCGCGCCAACCGAGGTCGAGGCTTCGGTTGAAATGGCGGAGAAGGCGGCTGCCGCACCCGCAGCGATGATGACGATTCCCGACGGTGCGACTCGCGAATCATCCTACTTGCCTGAGAATAACGTCGGCTCGCCGGCGAAAGTTACGGAGATGGATTCGCCGAACGACACAACCGCCGCGCGGATCAGGCATCGAGCCGGCGTGGCGAACTACAGCTTCGACGTACCGTTCGCATCGCTTCCTGGCCGTGGCATAGATGCGTCCGTTGGCATGACGTACAACAGTCGGGTTTGGAACAAGAACGGTGAAAGTCCAAACGCTTCGTTCAGCTATAACGTGGATCAGAACTGGCTGACACCGGGCTTTACGTTCGGCTACGGGAAGTTGACCAGCAGCTTCACCAACAAGCCCGTGTTGCTCACGAACAACCAGTACAGGATGTTCAATCACGTCATCCCTGAGGGATACACCGATGCCAACGGAACCCGCCACAAACTCGAATGTAAAGTGACGGGTACGATCCCAGGTACACAGAGCAATCTCGACAATAGCTACTGCGCCGAGTACGGTACCGTGGACGGCACCTTTGTTCGAGTGTTGTACCACGGCAATCGGCCACTGAGTCCGTGGCTGCAGGATGATCTCTCGGCATACGCGACAACGTACTTCACACTTATCCACAGCGATGGAACAAGAGTCGTATATACCGTACCGGGCGCGCAGTTTGGGCCGACCGACTACGCTCGCGAGCACTATCCGTCGGTTATACAGGACCGCAATGGAAACCAGATCAACGTCGCGTACAAAGACGGCAAGGACAAGATCGAGTACATTCGGGACACGCTCGGACGCTACATCCGCTTCTATTACGAAACCGGTAACGACGACAAACTCGTTGCAGTCACGGTCCCGAGCTTGAACGGTGGCGTCGATCGTCAGACGATCCGTTTTTACTACGAGAATTTGACGTTCACGCCTCAGGGAAGATTCTCCGGTACCGTGATCATACCGAACCCGGCGACTTTCCAGACGCTGAAGTATGTTTACTTTCCAGCAACGAGCTCCGGGTTCAAGTACGAATATCATCCGAACTTCGGCATGATCAAAAAGATCTCGAAGCTCGCGAACATGTCGGTGGACAGCACGTCGACGACCTCGACCGGTACGGTCACAAGCGAAGGCACCGTGGCGTCATCGACCGAGTACCTGTACCCGAACGACGGCAGCGTGACACCGCTGACCGACGTTCCAAAGTACACGCAGCGAACGGACGACTGGCTGGGCCGCACGACGTCGGGTCCCGCGAACACCTACTACGACGCTCCGGAACCAGGAACGGGCGCTGACCAGATCTCAACCGTTACTCTTCCCGAGTCGGATTACGATATCGACTACAAGACCGTCGCGCATAACACAACGGATTGGAAGAATGGTTTGGTGAAAGAGACGAGCATCATCAAACGCTACGGTCCGACGCGGCAGTACACGGCGCTCATGGCAAAGACCGCTTACACGTGGATCGAGGGCTTACCAGATTCGGCCGGCAGAAAAGCTCCGGTCGTGAGTAAAGTCGAGATCACCAACGACGCGGGACAGGTGCGTGC
>CAMLKY010000229.1 GCA_946480545.1 uncultured Acidobacteriota bacterium | reverse complement strand
GTGCGATTGACCGCGCCTTCTCCGCGCCCGACTGTAGGATCGCGTCGAGCGTCGCATCGTCATACTCTTTCACACGGTCCTGGAATGGCTTCAGAAATTCCACCACGGCCTCCGCCAATTCGGTCTTGAAGTGGCCGTAGCCTTTCCCTTCGAAATGCTGCTCGCATTCCTCGCGCGATTTTCCTGTGAGAAGGTGATAGATCGTCAGCAGATTGGTGATTGCCGGGCGTGTTTCATCGAAACGTATCTCAGTCCCGGAATCGGTTACCGCACGCTTTACCTTCTTTGTGACGGTGTCGGCATCATCCAGAAGAAAGATCGAGCCGGCGACGTTCTCGTCGGACTTCGACATTTTCTTTCCAGGCTCCTGCAATGAGCCGATCTTTGCACCGATCGGTGGGATGAACGGCTCGGGCAACTTGAACGTCTCGCCGAAATCGCGATTGAACCGTTCCGCCAGATCGCGTGTCAGCTCCAAGTGCTGTTTCTGGTCCTGTCCCACGGGAACAAGATCTGTTTGGTAGAGGAGGATGTCGGCCGCCATCAGCACCGGGTACATCAGCAAACCCGAACTGGCCCGTTCGGCGTTGCCCTTGCCTTTGTCCTTGAACTGCGTCATCCGCTCGAGCTCTCCGAGCCTCGAGATGCACGCGAGGATCCAGGTCAACTCGGCGTGCTCACTGACATCCGACTGGATGAAGACGGTCGACTTCGCAGGATCTATACCCGCTGCGAGATAGATACGCGCCAGGTCGCGCGTCTTCTGCCGAAGCGTCGCCGGATCCTGCGGCAGCGTTATCGCATGCAGATTGACGATGCAGTAAAAGCTCTCGTACTCGTCCTGGAGCGCGACCCAGTTTTTCAGCGCACCGAGATAGTTGCCGATGTGAAGCTGTCCCGTCGGCTGAGCGCCGCTAAAAATGCGTTTTTTCATCTAGACACCGAGGACGTAAAGAACAAGATTCCGGATCGGGGTTACAAGGAACGTGATGATCCCCATCTGAGCGAGCAGCAGAAGAATAAGGAACCCGTAAGTTTCAAGCATGTCGAAGATCGGCTCGAAGCTGTCGGGCAGCAAGGATTGCAGCGCCTTGCTTCCGTCGAGCGGCGGCAGGGGAATCAGGTTGAAGATCGCCAGACCGACGTTCAGGATTATCGTCGAATAGAGAAAGAAGAACAGCGTCGACGTAAACACCCCGCCAGCCGCGAACACGCCATTCACGGCGAGCACCTTGAGGATCACGCTGACGACGACGGCAATGAACAGATTTACGGCAATGCCGGCGAGCGACACGCAAATGTTCGCAACATCCTTGTTCCGCCACCTGAGCGGGTTAACCGGCGTGGGTTTACCCCACATGATCAGCGGAATGCCCGCGGCTCCCTGAAAGTAACCGATGATGAACCCGGCGATCGGCAGGAGCAGCGTTCCGATCGGATCGATGTGTGGTACTGGATTGAGCGTTACACGACCGAGGAGATAGGCTGTATCATCGCCAAACTTCCAGGATGTCCACGCGTGAGCAGCCTCGTGAGCCGATACGGCAAACAGCCAGACGACCATGTAAATGATCAGGCTCGAAACAAAATCTGCGGGGTTAAAATTACCCATTTGCTGTATCTGATACCCCGCGTTTGCCCGGGGCTAAGGAAATTGTTTTTACCCGTAAATTGTGCCATTCTTTCTTCACAAAATAAAACGTTTAGGAGAAAACAGGGATGCTCAAACGCGTGCTTTTCGGTGGAGAATCGGGTCTTTCGGTCGCGGCGAATGCCGGGCTGACCCTGCTTCGTATTTTCACCGGGGTAGCTTTGATGATGGCGCACGGGATCGGGAAAATGCCGCCTTCCGACGGTCTCATCAACCGAGCCGGCGAGATCGGATTCCCGGTTCCAACGCTTTTTGCATGGGCCGCCGGATTTTCAGAATTTGTGGGCGGAGCGTTTCTGGCTCTCGGCTTTCTGACGCGCGTCTCGAGCTTCTTCATAGCGTGCACAATGCTCACCGCACTCATCGGCGTCCATCGGGCAGACCCGTTCGCTCGGCAGGAGCTGGCATTCATGTATTTCTTCGTTGCCGTCGCGTTCATGCTCAAAGGCGCGGGCGACTGGAGCATCGACAGGTATTTGAGGTAGTTGAAAGATACGTGGAGTTTCGTGTGACTAGTGTGTTTCGTAGTTTGCACGAGCGAAACCATCTCGAACCACGAAACACACTAATCACACGAAACTCACGAAAATAGAAAATGAAGAATCACATCGTTTGCATTGCGAGCGAGCACAAGGGAAATGAGTTTCTTGACGAGGCGCAGAACGCCGGATGGCACGTTACGCTTGTCACGCGGAAGAAGCTGCTCGATGAGCCGTGGTTATGGACGGCCCTGAACGACGTCAAGACTGTCGAAGACAACGCCTCGCCTGCCGAATACATGCGTGCGATCACGAATGTCGCGGGCGTTCGCAAGATCGACCGCGTCGTAGGTCTTGATGAATTCGACGTCACAACCGCCGCACGCACGCGCGAGCATCTTCAGCTCGGCGGAATGACCAGTTCGCATGCACTGAGATTTCGCGACAAGCTGTCGATGCGGAACATAGCTCATGACGCCGGCATTCCTTGCCCGGAGTTCACAGGCATTTTCAACCAGCAGCAGATCGAGGAATTCCTCGAACGCGTGCCGGCTCCGTGGATCGTAAAGCCGCGTTTCGAGGTTTCGGCATTCGGGATCCGAAAGTGCGAGACAAAGGAGCAGGTTTGGCAGGTGTTGCACGAGCTGGACAATCGGAACAACTGGCGTGACCATCCGTCGCAGTTCGTGCTTGAGAAATTTATCGCCGGGAATGTCTATCACGTCGACTCGATAGTCGAGAACGGTAAAGTTCTTGCGGCGGGTGTCAGCAAGTATGGAACACCGCCGTTCAGTGTCACGCATTATGGTGGCGTGTTCACGACCTCGATCGTTTCTTACCGAGCGAAAGAACGGAAGATGCTTGAGAAGCTCAATCAGCAGCTTCTGAGTGCGTTCAAGTACGAACGAGGTGTGTCGCACGCGGAGTTTCTACACAGCGAAGAGGATGGCAAGTTTTATCTGCTCGAGGTCGCGTGTCGCGTGGGCGGAGCCTATATCGCCAACGCGCTCGAGCATGCATGCAACTTCAACCTCTGGCGGGAATGGGCAAAGCTTGAGACCTCGACACCCGAAAATCCCTACACCCTGCCAAAGCTCCGGAAGGAATTCGCTGGAGTCGCGCTGGCGCTGGCGAATCAGGACGAGCCGGATACGTCACACTACGACGATAACGAGATCGTCTATCGCGTTAAGAAACCCAAGCACGTAGGACTGATCATCCACTCACCAAAGCAGAAACGCGTCGATGAGCTGCTCATGGTCTATACCGAGAGGATCACGACAGATTTCCTCGCCGTCGCGCCGGCGAAAGAGAGGTATGACGATTGAGATGCCTGCGCTCCAGTCCGCTGACGACTCGTAGCCTTGCACTCGCCTTTCTATCCGCTATCCTACCTCCTTATGGCGCCGTTCGATACGAAGGGTGATCCGCTTGATCACGACCTCGCACGACACTTTCCGGAACTTCTCAAGTTCGAATCGACTCCCGAAATGGAGCGCTCAGAGCTTTACAAAAAGATCCGTCCCGACGTCGAACGAATACTCGATGCTGTCGTTACCGAAACACTCTCCGGCAATCCAAAATTCAAAATCCAAAATCCAAAATCGGTTAGAGCCCTTGCCTGGAACATCGAGCGGGGGATCGTGTTCGAAGGGATCGTCGATGCGCTCAGAAATCACCCTGATCTGAGAGACAAAGATGTCCTGCTGCTAACCGAGCTCGATTACGGAATGGCCCGGAGCGGGAATCGCTACGTCGCACGCGAGATCGCAACCGCGCTCCGCCTCAACTTCGCGTTTGCACCGGTCTACATCGCACTCCAGAAGGGAAGCGGCGTCGAGGCGGATGCCGAAGGCGAGAACACAAGATCTATCCATGGGCTGGCGCTGTTCTCGAAATGGCCGATGAGGAACGCACACGCGATCCCGCTGCCTAACGGCAAGGACAAGATGTGGGGAAAGGAAAAACGGATCGGGCATCTGCGGGCGCTTTTCGCCGATATCGAACATCCGGCAGGCGAGTTCCGCGCGGTGACGGTCCATCTGGACGCACACTGCTCGCGAGCGCACCGGCGGATGCAAATGAAGCTGATCCTAGATCACCTCGACACTCTGCCGCCGATGCCTACGCTCATCGGCGGCGACTGGAACACCACCACATTCAATGCTCAGAACGCGAGGCGGGCGATCATGGGTTACTGGCGTCGGGTAATGATGGGTGTGAAGAATGTTGTCACGAACCACTACCCCCATCCGGACCGTTATTTCGAAAGGGGCTTATTCGGCGATCTGGAGTCGCGGGGCTATGAATACCGCTCGTTGAATGAGCTGGGCGTGGGGACGATCCATTACGACGTCTCGAGCATCGAGAAGAACACTAACCTCCGCGACTGGGTTCCCGAGTGGTGCTTTCCGTTTATCTTCTGGGCCGCGAATCGAGTCGGAGGCCGCGTCTCAGGCCGTCTGGACTGGTTCGCCGGTCGCGGGATCAAGCTCGCATCTGGGACCGAGCCGAAGACCGTAGGCGGTTTAGTGGATAGCGACGGCACTCCGCTCTCGGATCACGATGCGATCACGCTCGATTTT
>CAMLKY010000228.1 GCA_946480545.1 uncultured Acidobacteriota bacterium | reverse complement strand
TGGTGGTCATCGACACGGTCTTGTCGATCGCGAGCGGTGCAGGGGCACTTCTTCCCGCCGTACCGGCAAAGATAGCCTCGGCAACGTTGTTTGAAACAAGCGCGATGGGCAGTTTCGATCTTCCCTGCGACTGCGGTTCGCGGAGCTTCGTCGGATACATATTTCCGCGCGAGAAGAAGCGGCGTATCGTGCTCCAGCCAGCCTGAGCCTGCGGCGAAGCGATAACCATTATCCCCGCGGCTCCGTTCTGCGTCGCATACGTAACCGGATCGGACCAGTCGGTACCTTTCGTTCCGCCGAGGTCCGCATCGGTGACACCTGCCGGTCTGCGCGTCAGTGTTGTCGGATCCGGGAATCCGTCGCCCATCAGGACCACGATCCGGCCGCGCACATCGACGCCCTTGTACGGATCGATATTCTTCGAGCGGACCATCCAACCGTTGCCGGCGTATACCATCAACGCATTCGCCGAGCCGTCTCCCGAGATCCGGAAAAAGTCCGAGTTAAGAGCGAAGGTCTTGCCGTCGACCTGCAGAAGGTTGTTCGCGGCATCGATCGATTCGATGGTGAGCTCGATCTTTTGAAAGAAGGTCCCGTTATCACCGGCGGGTTTGAATCCCCACCGCGACAGGTTCATCTTGAGGAACTCGGCTGTCACATCAAGTCCGAACGATGGAGTGTCGCGGCCGCCCATCGCATCGGAAGCGACGAAATAGAGATAGTCTTTCAACTGATCAGCCGTAATGGCCGACGCCATCTTTCGCTCTGCCGGTGTGATGCGGACAGTTTGAGCGAGCCCCGCCGAGGCAAAGAGCGACAAGCCAAGTAGAATTGCAAAAAAGTTTCTTCTCATTGTTTTTGATAGGTAGACCGTGATTCTACGGGAGCAGGGGTGATTTTGTTTCGCTATAGGTCCACTTCCGTCGGATTTGCGTCGGTGTTGGAATCTTGCGGCTTCAGTGTCGAATCAGGCTGGCCGAAGCCGCTTCCGACGACGCAGATCCCGTTCTTCTCGGCGAGCCGTATCATTTCTGCCCGATCGAAGATCAACGTTTTCCCCGCTGTGATCGACAAGCATGTTGCTCCCGCCCGCAGCATTGTTTCGATGGTGGGAACACCGACGACCGGCACGTCGAACCGCATGTCCTGATCAGGCTTCGCCACTTTTACCACCGTGAGCTTTCCGTTCGCCAACTCGCCCGCACGGATGATCGTCGCGTCGGTGCCTTCCATCGCCTCGATAGCGACACACGCCCGCGCACGCACGACGATCGTCTGCCCGAGGTCAAGACGGGCGATCTCGGCTGCAATGTGGAGACCGTAATCGATGTTGGCTCGTTCGTTCTCGGTAGGCTGTCGCCTGGTCAGGGTTCCCAGCGGAGCGAGATGGTCTTGAATGAAATGCGTAGAATCGATCAGCTCGATACCTTCTTTCGCCAGCTCAGCCGCGACACCGCCGATAAGCGAGTCGGTATTTCGCCGCGGCAGATTCCAGAGCATCTTTATCATCCGGACATCCGGCAGCGCTCCGGAAAAGATCTGAACGTGCTTTACCTGGCCGGCCATTATCGCTTTCGTGACTCCTTCTTTCTTGAAGAAAGAGATCATCTTCCCGAGCTGTCCGACGCCGACCCATGTGACCTTATCCGCCACCGAATCGATACGGCGATCCGTCTCCTCTTTTATAGCCACGACGGCCAGCGACGCACCGTTCCGGCGCGCACCCTCGGCGACCAGAAAAGGGAATTGACCGTTACCCGCGATCAGCCCGTACTTCATACCGGCGTTATTTGAATCTCCCCGTGACGGCCAGGTATCTCATGTCCGGTCCTTCGAAACCCGTGGAATACGAGTTCAGGAAGACCACGATGTATGTGTCGTAGAGATATACGAACTGGATGGCGTAGTGAAGCGGGCACGACCGCGATGCCGGGAGCGTCGAGTCCCGCTGGAGCACGATCGTTTTCTCAGCGTTGTTGTCGCGCAGACTGAGATCGAACTTGTAGATCGGCTGGTCGAAGATATCGCACTCCTTTGTCTTCACACCGACCGGTTTAAGGATCAGATCGTAGTTGCCCTCGCGGTACATCGAGGCGATGAGCTCGGCGAAGTTTATGGTTTGCGTATCGTCGGCCTCTTTGAAGAATTGGTTTCCGGAAATATCCGTGAGCAGGCGGGACACGACAAGCTTGCCGGTATTGCGGTCGACGATCCGAAACTTTCTCAGATTCGGGGCGGCATTCACCTTTGCCCTTGATCGTGCCTGCTGTTCGGTCGCGGTCTCGCGTTCGATCCGTACGTGCACCGCCGGTGCGGCAAAAGTGTTTTTCTCCACATCGATGAAGTAAAAGCTCGAGTACGGAAATCCTGATCCGTCCGCAACACCGTATTCTTCGAATGCAAGGAAACGCCCGTCTTTCGAGAACCCGATAAAGTTGAGTGTGGCAAAATCACCGGCCAGGGCCGGGATTCCCGAAAGCAGCAGAAGAATGGAAGCGAGAAGAACTGTTCTCGTTTTTTGCATAGCTGTATTTGTCTTCGCCTAAGATGAAATGATCGCGAAGATATAATACAGCGGAAGAACGTTGAGAAGGTAACCAGCGAGTCCGGCGGACGCGATCAGTGATTTCGAATCGACTGGTGTTGTCGCCGGTCCTTTTGCAGCGCATGCGAAGTGTTCCGGGAACTCGGCGATCCGGTCCTTCGTCGAATTGGGCATGTCCTTCAGGAAGTCGGTTCCGTTGAATGCACGTTCGACAAGGTCCCGGTTGGCACGCCGGGTCAGCTTATGGAGCTTGCGAGTAACGTCGCCCGCTTCGTCGGTGTCGAGATCGAATACCCTTACCGGCGTTGAGCACGAATAGTCGAGCTCGGTCGTATCGATGCTCTTTAGCTCGGGCCGCTTCTTCGTACGGAAATATATCCGTCCGCGCCTTTGGTCGTAGACGATGCTCCACTGCGTCGATCTCTGTGCCACACGTTCGAGCGCCTCGAAGGCGTAATCGACGGCATCACCTTCCGACTGCTTCCCAAAGTTCCTGGTCCGATTCACGGCACGGCTGAAGCGCTCGAGCGAGCCCTCGCCGGAGGTCGCGGGTCTGGACTTAGCAAACTGCATGGACCTCTGGTAGGTGTCGTTAGTCAGCACCGGATATGGCAGGGCGTTCCCGGCGTGAAAGACAAGCTTGCCATCGATGAATTCGATCGTCGCTGTGTTTCCGAATTTGTCGTTGACCAGATAATGCAATTTCACCGCCGACGAGATCCGTACGGCGTCCGCGTTTCTGATCACTTCGTCGGTCGTGGCTGCCGTGTCGAGGTTGAATTGTATCCATTCAAGGACATCCAGGGCGGGCCGGTCGTCGGGTTTTGGATATTGAGTCTCATCCAGCCACATCAGCTCGATCACCAGGCCCGCTTCGTTCATCCCGCCGGAGGGCGATTCCCAACCGTACTGATTGAAAGTTACGCTGCCGTACCTCGAGACCCACTTGGCCGGATTCTGCTCCGCCGAGATCTTCGAGACTCCTCGCCGGTTAACGAAGACCATGCCGTCGCCGATCATCCAGTCGTAATTCTTGCCGAACAGGACCTCGCTGCGATTCTTAAGGCAGAACGTTGTACACGGGTAAGCAGTGCGGGAAAAGAGAGGAGCGAACAGGGCGAAAGCAAGTAAGAAAAGGAAAACCCGTTTCATATTTGTCCTCGAAGCGGCGGTTTTGCAACTAGGTTGATGCACGTCGCTTCAACCCAGTTGCATAACGGGACAAAGAACTGGGGCTGATTACTCCGCGTACGCAGCCAGCTCACCCGGCTTGCGAAGCATTTTATTGACCTCGTCGAGATGTGTTTCTTCGAGCAGGATCATCTCGCGGGCGTACTCTTCCAAAGCTACCGAGCGTCCCTCGCTAAGCCCCAGCAGTTCGTAATATGCCGCCAGCGTCGAGCGTTCCTGGTCGAGACTTTCACGAAGTATGTCGTGCTGGTGAGTCTCGAGCAGAGGACCGATCTTGAGGCTTGGGTGACCCCCGAGCATCGTAACGAATTCGCCGGCCCGGTGTGCGTGGGCCATCGACTCGTCGGCATTACTCTTTAGCCAGGACACGATCGGAATGCGGTTGTATCCGAACACCATCAAGGAGTAATGAGTGTAGCGGACAACACCCGCGAGCTCGAGTTCGAGAATCTTGTTGAGTACGTCGATCGCTTGTTTGTTATCGATGTCATTCATACATATTTCTTAGCAGAAAGACCCGTGTGCACCAAACCCTGATCGTGGACTGGGTCAATGGGCGGGCGGTTGTTCGAGCATAGCCACGTAGCTTTAACACGCGGATACATATAACCCGTACGCAAAAACCCGCTCAAGCGGGTTAAGACCTTTGTCGACCTCCACCACGCGGTGAACGGCCTGCGAAGAGAAGAGTGTAAGAGCTCAACATGAGCTTAATTCTGCAGTTCCGAGCCGCTCTCGGTCTGCTGTCTGGCGTGATACGAACTACGCGTCAACGGCGACGACTCGACGTGCTTGAATCCCATTGCCTCGCCGATCTTTTTCCACTCGGTGAATTCTTCAGGCGTGACATATCGCTCAACCGGGAGGCGCTTCTCGTACGGCTGCAGGTACTGGCCGATCGTCATGATGTCGCACGAAGCCTTGCGAAGGTCTTTCATCAGCTCGACGACCTCTTCGAACGCGCGTCGAAGTTCACCGACCAGGAAGTCCAG
>CAMLKY010000227.1 GCA_946480545.1 uncultured Acidobacteriota bacterium | reverse complement strand
ACTCCATCGCGAGCGGCGTCGTTTACACGATCTCGGCCGGCAACAACGCTAACAACGCCTGCAACTACTCACCGGGACGGACGACGAATGCGATCACGGTTGGTGCTTCGGCACAGGGTGATGAACGCCCGAACTATTCGAATTACGGACCATGTGTCGATCTCCACGCTCCAGGATACGAGATCGTATCTGCCGGCATCGCAAACGACACAGCCGTTCGCCAGATGAATGGGACCTCAATGGCAGCCCCGCTTGTCGCGGGTGTCGCAGCAATTTATCGGGCTGCTAATCCGTCAGCCAATCCTGCGTCCGTTGCGTCGGCCTTGTTGAGTGCATCGACAAACGGCGCATTGAGTAACGTCGACAGTACGACACCGAATAAGCTTCTCTACTCGTGGCTAACCGGAGCTCCTAATCCGACGCCGACACCAACGGTGACTCCAACGCCGACGCCGACCGCGACTCCGACATCAACGCCCGCGCCGACTCCGACCGTCACACCTGTCCCCTCGGGCCGAGTGACGATAAAGAAGCGCGTGCAATCGAGTAGCGGTGGGCCATCGTCGACGACCCCATTCCCCTATCAGGCAACTAACATCCCGACTTCGAACTTCAGTTTGGTAAGTGATCAAGAGTTCACGGACCCAAGTGTTTCTCCGTCGAGTCAGGTCGTCTCCGTGACCGAGGCTACCGTCCAGGGATTCAGACTGGTTTCAGTGGAATGCGTAGAGCTCGCAGGCAGCACGCCGAACGTACCCAATACTACTGTCGATCTTACGAATCGGAGAGCTGATATTCGGGTAGAGAGTGGGGAGACGGTTACCTGCACCTTTACAAGCGAAGAGCTGGTACCAACGGCCGGCGAGGCAGTGATAAGCGGCCGCGTGATCGACACGCGTGGGCACGGCGTTCGTGGAATAAAGCTCTCTGCCTTCAACGCTAATACAGGCCAAACCGTGTGGGCGACGACCAATAACATGGGTTACTATTCGTTCAACCAGCTCGATGTATCAAACTTCTATGTGGTGACCGCATTCGGATCGAAGAAATTCACGATCCCTAATAACGAGAGGTCTTTTACATTGAATGATGACATGCTGAACGTCGATTTCTTCGCCATCAATCAATAGCGTAGAGCTTTACTCTTCGTAAATTTAAGGCTGGGCCGTTTTGGTCCGGCCTTTTTCTTTCTTCCCTGGCAAAACCCTATAGCGCCCAATTTCGGCAAGTTTTCTTACCTGTTTCGTCTTCCAGCTACGGAACTATAGGTCAAAAGTCTTTAGAATTTGGTCAATACGGGATATTTAACTGGAAATATAGGCTATTCATGCTATATTGACTCCATCGAACTTTAGTTTCGGCAAAAGCTCCCTTTGGCTTTACCCGTTAATAGCTTCGGCACGCGCGATCGCTAAGACGGGATTGTTGAAAGCCGAATGGGTGTTTTTTTTGTAATTATGATTTCCGTGCCGGCGTTGGGCTGTGGAAAAAAGTCTTGACATCTATAGACAAGATTTGTTAAACAGTCTCACACGGTTTTAATTCAATTGTCTTCGCCCGAAACGACCTGGCAGTAAAAAGGTTTTTCGACGTTTTTGGAAACTCCGTTTTATTCGAAGTTTCTCGAAAACGAAATCACGAAAACTGCCGCCCGTATCCGGGCTTTGAGAGAGGAGTAAATTATGAAGTTTCCCCTGTTTAATCTTGCTAACTTTGCAACACGAATGCTGGTTGTGCTGGCGATCACAACGGCAATGGTCTTGACCGCATCTGCTCAAAAGTCGTCGGGCGGCCTAATCGCAGCCCCCGAAAATGACTCGGCGAGCCTCGAACAGTGCCGAAACGGTGCGGATGGAAGTCCCGAGCAGTGTACTGGTAATAATTGGACCACAGGTAATGCTGGCGCCTCGAATTCCCATTGGGAAGAGAGACAGTTTATCGCTTACCGCATGCTTTTTGGTGGTCTGAGCTCTGGAACCAATACGGTCATCCTTGGTTACGACATTATCCACAGCGGCAAACACGCGATCGACTACCTTGGAACTTACAACGCGACGGAGACTGACGCGGAGCCCTGCTCGGGCGTCACGGGCTGCACGGGTTGGGCGGTCGATACGGCACCGGTTCCGCTGGATCCGAATCTGCCTGCTACTGTTCCGCAGATCCCGGGCGACTTTACGCTCTGGGGCGCAACATTCGATAGCGATCCTATCTACGTCACGTGCCCGAGCGGTGATCCAAACCATCGCTGCGTCCAGATCCGGTACTTGCGTGGGGCGGCCACATAGCTTGGCGTGGTGAGTGGGGTGCTGGACAGTCGGCCGGCGGTATCAGCGGTTCGCCGTACCATATGCGTTTGATCGACCTAAACGGTCAGGGTGGTAACCAGGATCGCTCGTTGTCGGCACAGGGTGTCTTTGGTCCTGGCTCGCTGCGTATCATCAAGTCGGTCTCAACTTTCGAGACGCCAAGTTCGGTCTCGAGTGTCGAGTTCTTCTTTACGATGTCGAATGGGTTCTTAAATACAAACTATACGCTCATCGACGACGATCTCGCTGGTTGTGGTCCTGCACCGGCAACACCGTGCGGACCGGAACTCACTCAAGTCCTTAGTGATCCGATCCTAACATTTGACGGTACGGCAAACGTTATCACTGTTACGGAAGATGACGAGCAGTTCCCGCTTGGGTGGTCTTTCGCCGGTGCTTCCTGTACTTCAAACGGCAGTCCGGTGTTCTACCCTGCTGCAGGATCGGGCGATCCGGGCGTCGTGGTAACGGTGGCTGCGGAAGCAACCGTCGTATGCACGTTCTTTAACTCAAACCTGACGCCGAGTGCAGCTCCGGCAACCGTTAGCGGTCGCACGACTGATTCATTCGGTAACGGCATCGGCGGCGTGCGTGTCACGATGATGAATGCACAGACCGGCGAAATGTTCACGGCGATAACGAATTCGTTTGGATACTACACCATCGAAGGTCCTGAGGTTAATAACTTCTACATGATGACGGTGAGCCACAAACGATACGTCTTCGCGGACGGAACGCGGTCATTCACGCTGAACGAGGATCTCGTCGGAGTGGACTTCATCGCCAATCCGTTGGACTAACCGGAAGGTAAATAGGCCGACCATCTAATGGTCGTGAAGAGAGAAGAGCCGGCACTCATGCCGGCTCTTCCTTTTTCTTGTTTCAGCGATTATGAAAGGCGGTCCTTCCCGCCATCACCCAGCGGCTTGGCTTTCCGTTAGAGCGAGGTTCTGCTACAAGCTGGTCCTTACTCTTTTTCGAAGATGACGTCGCGGCTGCGATAATCGCAATGTCACGAAGAATTTCGTCCTCTGGTTCTTTCCCGGAAGAGTTCCTTTCGTTAAATCTGTCGATGTAGCCCGTATCCAAGGCTCCCTCCACGAACTCATCGTCGTTCATCACATTGCGAAAGAACGGAATCGTTGTTTTGATACCGGTGATCTCGTATTCCCTCAACGCCCGCCGCATTCGCTCGATCGCTTCCATACGGTCACGTCCATACGAAGCGAACTTGGAGATCATCGGGTCGTAATAGATCGAGACTTCAGCTCCCTGGTAGACTCCGCCGTCATCACGCAGGCCCGGGCCCTGAGGAATCTTCAGCCTGGTTATTTTTCCAGGTGACGGGAGAAAGTTATTGTCAGGATCTTCGGCGTATATGCGGCATTCGATCGCGTGACCTCTGATCTCGACATCGCCCTGGGTAAACGAAAGAGGATGGCCGGCGGCGACGCGGATCTGCTCTCGAACAAGATCGATGCCGGTGACCAACTCGGTGACCGGATGCTCCACCTGCAGCCGCGTGTTCATCTCGAGAAAGTAGAAAGATCGGTCCACATCCGAGACAAGAAACTCGACGGTCCCAGCACCGACGTACCCGACCGCCTTTGCGACCATCACGGCGCAAGCACCCATCGCCTCACGCAGCTCAGCGGAGTTTATCGGTGAAGGCGCTTCCTCGATGACCTTTTGATGGCGTCGCTGGATCGAACATTCCCGCTCGCCCAGATGCACGTGATTGCCGTGAGAATCGGAGAATACCTGGATCTCGATATGACGCGGCCGAACGATGGCCTTCTCTATGTAGACGGAATCGTCTCCAAAACTCGATCTTGCCTCTGACTGGGCGGCTTCGAACGCGGAACGCATAGCGGACTCGTCCTCAACAAGCCGCATTCCCTTTCCGCCGCCGCCGGCTGAGGCTTTCAGCATAACGGGATACCCAAACGTCGCAGCGGTCTCCGCGGCTTCATCGTACGACTTTAGAGGCTCTGTCGTGCCCGGGACAATGGGTACGCCCGCCTCGGTCGCGATCTTACGTGCGGATATCTTCCCGCCCATCGCCTCCATTGCCTCGGGTGGCGGACCGATGAATGCCAGCCCGGCAGCGGCTACCTGGCGAACGAAGTCAGCATTCTCAGAAAGAAATCCATATCCCGGATGGATGGCCTCGGCGCCGGATACGAGGCATACCTCGACGATCTTGTCACCGCGCAGGTAGCTCTCTGATGACGGAGCCGGCCCGATATGATAAGCCTCGTCCGCCATCCGCACGTGCAGAGCATCTTTGTCCGCATCCGAGTACACTGCGACAGTCACGATACCGAGTTCGCGACAAGCACGTATCACCCGACACGCGATCTCACCACGGTTTGCTATGAGGATTTTATTGAACATGAGTGGATCGATCGTTGTTCGTTGTTCGTG
>CAMLKY010000226.1 GCA_946480545.1 uncultured Acidobacteriota bacterium | reverse complement strand
GGCGGCGGCCGAGACTTCGAGAAGGCTTTCGATAGAACGGGTGAGCGGCTCGGTCAAAAGGCTCGCGATATCGACCGTTTCTATCAGCCTTCGCATCTTCTCGTTGAGGGCATCTTCTGCTGGCATTGCTAGATTCTCACCCAAATAGTTTGGCTTATCAACTTGATGGAACTGCATGGCGATTAGGCGTTTTCACAAACAATTCAATCTAGAACGTCACTCGTGAAATGGCGCACCCGTCGCCGTAGACCGCCACATAGGTCTTCTGGCGGTTAGGTTCGAATTTTGCTTCTCGAAATCACATCGATGAAAAAGTGTCCGATTATCGCGCTGTGTCTGATCCTCTTCGCCGGGGGACTCTCTCATGCGCAGAGTGTCTCCCAATCCCAGGGAGCTGATCCGTTCGATATCGGACAGGGCAAGTCTTTCGCTGCATCGCCGGCTACGGCTCGCACCGACTCGGCGGCAACCAGCACGAATTCGGCGGTGGATCGCATTGTCTCTGACATTCGAGAGGCACTAGACATCATCCGCACACGGCATACCGGCGGCCATCGTGTCGATACGGCTGCGATCACAAAATCTTCTATCAATGGAATGCTGTCTCAGCTTGATCCGCATTCCACCTATTTTGATCCGAAGGAGTTCGGACATCTTCTATCTGATCAAAACGCTGAATACTCCGGGACCGGCTCGACGATCTCCGGATTCTTCCGCAATTCATCACTCGAGACATTTGTACTTTCGACGCAGCCCGAATCATCCGCGGCAAAAGCGCAGCTTCGATTCGGAGACAGGATCGTTTCTGTCGACGGAGTCAGCGTGAGCGGTCTACAGTCGGACGTCATACGTGACAAGGTGCGGGGCCCGCGGGGTTCCAAGGTCACGCTGGTTCTCGAGCGGGCCGAGACGGGCAAGACAGAGAAGATCGAGATGCTGCGAGAGCGCGTCTTTCAACCATCTGTTTCCGCTCATTTCATGCTCCAGGATGGTGTCGGATATCTCGGGCTAACGGAAGGATTCAGCATGACGACCGCCGCAGAGTTTGAGATCGCGATGATCGATCTGAAGCGCCGCGGGATGAGATCACTCGTTTTGGATCTGCGAGGAAACTCGGGTGGAGTTCTCGACCAGGCAGTCAAAGTGGCGGAACGATTTCTGCCCCCTGGGAGCTCGATCATTTCGCAGCGCGGTCGTTTCTCGTCTGAGTTTTGGCGTTCGCAAAACGCCGACTATGAGAAATTACCATTGGTTGTCCTGGTCGACGGTTACACCGCATCGGCATCAGAGATCGTGGCCGGCGCGCTTCAGGACAACGACCGCGCATTGATCATCGGGCAAAACACATTCGGAAAGGGACTTGTGCAGGACGTTGTAAGGCTTCCGATGGGATCGGGTATGACGCTGACGACGGCCCGATATTACACTCCGTCGGGACGCTCAATCCAACGCGCCTATGCCGGAACATCTCTGTACGACTATTTTCAGCACCGTCAGGTATCAGCCGCCGGCGAAGATTTGCAGGCGCGAACCCTAACAAACCGGCCTGTCGTGAGCGGCACCGGTATAGTCCCGGATCAGGCGGTCCCTGTCGAAGAGATCGACACAGAGCGAGCGGCCCTGTTAGATCCGATCTTCTTTTTTGTTCGTGACACGGTCTACGAAAAGAAGAAGCTCTCGAAGGGGACGATATCGGCTCCGGACCAGGTACGGCAGTCCATTATTTTCGGGGACAAACCTATCGCTGGAAACCTGTTCCCGTCATTTCAGGAATATGTTCTCAAGGGCGGATGGAAGCTGAAAGACGAGACGCTTCGCAGAAACGCAGCGTTCGTTCAGAGGCAGCTTCAGTATTACCTCGAACTCGCCACCTTCGGCCTGGATACAGCCGTCCGTTCACGCGTTGAATCGGATCCGGCCGTTCTGAAAGCGGTAGAAGCGCTGCCAAAAGCAGCCGCTCTCGCGGAATCGGCCCGAAAATTCACTGCTCGGCAGGCCGCAAAAAAACCGCCGGGTCGCATCCCCGGCGGTCAAGGTAGAAACAGGAGG
The DNA here is from genome assembly GCA_946480545.1 of uncultured Acidobacteriota bacterium. The sequence continues at coordinate 2,695 of CAMLKY010000226.1, read as the reverse complement.
AATTAGAAAGACTGCACCGACAAAAAGCTTTAGGCCCGCGGCTAGGCTTTCTCACTCAAATAAAGTGATGCGCCGCCTGCAGGACAAGTTGCTCCAAGTAGAAAAAAAACCCGGCAAGCCAGGCTTACCGGGTTTAGTTTTGATTTCCGGCGGGAAATCAAGTTTTCACTAGAACAGGAATCGGGCACCAAACCGCACTTCCCTCGCCGCCTGGAAAAGGAACGGAAGTCCGTATCTGGCATCCCGGCGATCCGGAGCACCGTTCAGGTACGTCTCGAGGTCCGCCGCGAGGGCCCCCGAAGCGTACGCGTTCACAAATGCCGGCCCGTTGTTAGAGAACCTTGGCGGGCCCGGGAAATGCGGCGGGTTGAATGTGCCGAAGTTCATCACGCGGTTGCTCGGGTTCCTCGTCGTATAAAGACCCGTAACCGTCTCTTCATCCCAGAGGTTCAAGAGGTTCAGATCGAGCACCAGTGTGAACCGGTTGTCCTCACCGAACCTGTACCGGTGGGTAATATTGAAATCGGTCTGGGTAAGCGTCGGCGTACGGCCTAGATCATTACGACCGTAAATCAACTGCGGCGTGATGCTCGACACAAAGAACGCGGTCGTTGTCTGCGGCGTTCCCGAGGCGATCGTCTGGAAAGCCGACAGCTCGGTCGAATGTGCCCTGTTACCCCAATCGAATATGTATGCGCCGTAGATGTTGAAAACATGCGGCCTGTCCGTCTGGAGCGGGCCGTTGTCTTCTTCTCCGAGGGCCGTAAAGCCGATAAAGGGTAGATCGAAGGCACGCGTCACATTCGGTGACGTACGTCCGCTCGTCAGGTGAGCCTCGTCAGAGCTAACCAGACCCGAGTAGTTCCCGTACAAGCGGCTCAGCGTATAGTTGGCGTGGAAATACCAGTTTCTACTCAGACGCTTTTCGATGACGAACTCAAGACCGGTATAGACGCGTTGCGGCTCCACGATCTTGTTATATCCGAGACTCTCAAGCAATTCTCGATGCAGTCCCTCTCCGGGATTTCCGACGATGTAGGCTTCGCTATCAGCCGCGTTTCTGATGCCGGCATCCTCGATCACCTGGTCGACGTTCTTCCGCGTAAAGCGTGTGCGGAAGACATAGTCGCGACTGATCTGACGCTCCAGGCCGACCGTATATTCCGATTGCCGGAAAGGCTTCAGATTAGGATCTACAGCACCGTTCGCATATGGAGATGCACCTGGTTCGTTCGCTGCCACGCGGCGGTCCAACTGGCACCGCCCGAGGGCATCCGGTGCGATGAACCCGGTAGCAGGACACGTACTCGCGCCGCTAAAGCTGCCGAGGACGTTTTCAGGCGTGAAGAAATTGAATGCCTGGCCCGGGCGGATCTCAAAGAACGTCTCAAGGAACACGTCTCCGCCAAACAGCCCGCGCGGTAGTTCGAATTTCATCCGATCGTAGAACTGTCCGTAGCTGCCGAACAGCTTTGTCTTACCGTCGCCAAACATGTCGTAGGCGAAGCCGAGTCGGGGTGCGATCTTATCGCTCCATCCGAAATTGATCGGGGCCGCAAACTCGTTGAAGGACGGCAGGAATTCCTTCTCGAATCGAACGCCCAGGTTGAGTGTCAGTCGACGGATCGGCTGATACTTATCCTGAATAAAGATCGACTGGTTAAGGTTCTCGGCGATACCGAACGTACCCGAAAATCGATAGACGCCAGCTCCGAGGATACAGCCCGCCGGGCTTGTCGTCCCGGGCGTGCAAAGCGGAGATGTCGCGGTTACGAGGCCGGCTCCGATCTGATTGATCTGCCGGTTGTAGAACAGTGTCATTCTTCCCTTGGTGGTTCCAAACGAAGCGACATCATTGAAGATCTTGAATCTCTGGTAGCCGGCCTTCAGTTCGTGCTGTCCACCGGCATTGAAGAGGTACGTGCCATCAAACTCGTAATTGGTCCGGACCGAGACATCCTTCGTGATCTCGGCGTTTGATGGGGTCGACGAGCCTTGGTCGCAACCGCCCGGATAGATCACAGGGGGGTTCGAGAGAGGAGTCGATCCTATCGAACAAACATACTGTGTTGCGGTCGGAACGAAATAGTTGCCGAGCTTCTGATTCAGGAACCCTCTCGAGAAACGACCCGAAACTACCACCTTGCTAAAGGGGGTGTAGACTCCCGAAACGGTGAAAAGGTTCGAATTCTGCCGACCACCCTGTTTGTCGCTCAACTGACGGCCGCCAATGCGTCCGATGGGCGGACCAAAATCAACAAAGCTATTGTTGTAGGTCGTCAGACCGCCAAAGTTGAAAGCTCCAAACGGAATATTCCCTTCGTCAATGATCGGGTTCCACAGGAACGTTCCGGTAAGGCGGAGCTTACTGAATGGACTCGCATCAAGTCTGCCGAACGCATACTCGTAGGTTCGCTTTCGACGATATGTTTCCGTAGCCACCACCGATCGGGTTCCAGCAGGAGCATTCGTGAAGAAATTCGTGGTTGTGATCGTGTCGAAAACCTGGGGAGAATAACTTCCAAAGAACCAAAGTCTGTCCTTGATGATCCGGCCACCCAGATTCGCGGTCGGAAATACATTCGTGCCCTGGCTCTTCGGCGGTCGCAGATATTCAACTGTTTGTGTGAAGCCGGCTCCGCTTCCTGAAGTAAAGAGTTGCTGGATTGGCCGCGGCCGTCCGTTGAATTTCGGA
>CAMLKY010000225.1 GCA_946480545.1 uncultured Acidobacteriota bacterium | reverse complement strand
GACACGCTAGGCGAGCTGCCGCCCGTATCGACGATCATCGAGGCCCGCGAAGGTGTTAACTTTTTACCGGATGCAAACGATCCGGATAGCATTCAACGATCGCGATTCTTTACCGGTCAACTTCACGTCTCACATGTGATGAACAAAGAGTTGATCGTTTCCGGCTTCTATCAAGGCCTTGATACGAACCGCGAGAACGAAGACGGTCTTCTTGGCCCGGGGCCCTTTCAGAGTGAGTTTGCCAGCAGCTTCGGCGGGACGATTCATACGGCCAACGCTCATGCGCTCTGGACGCCATCGGGCTCGCATGCGCTGACGGCGGGGTATGAATTTGAGCTCGAGCGATTCGCGAACGCGGGTTCAACACCGAGCGGTACCGACGATTTCAGGACCCGTGCCGGCCAGCGGAGTAACACGCTCTACCTTCAACACAACGCGAGCTTTCTGGACGGCGACCTGCACGTCACCGGTGGAGCTCGGGCACAGTGGTTCTCACTCTCCATGCCGCGGTTTACGCCTGATGCAGATCCGTATTCACGGTTTACCTTATCCGATCCGCCGGCTGCCTATACCCTGGACGGCTCGGCTTCATACTTCATCAGGTCGAGCGGGACCAAGCTTCGCGCTCACGCCGGTAACGGGTATCGAGTGCCGTCGCTGTACGAACGGTTCGGCACGTTCTTCTTCTTCGGAGGATTCTTTCCGCAAGGCAATCCTGAGCTGAAGCCTGAGCGATCCGTCGGCATCGACGCCGGTATAGACCAGTATTTTGCCGATGAGAAAGTTAAAGCCTCGGCGACCTGGTTCTACACGCGGATCAAAGATGAGATCACATATCTCCCGACTGATGATTTTTCGGCGCCGGTGTATTACAACTTCGATCGGCATTATTCCCGGGGCGGAGAATTCAGTGTTGACGCGAGGCTGACCGATACGACGACGATCTTTGCGTCATACACGTTCACGAACAGCGACATCCGAAACTTTCGCCGTCCTACAATAACGACGGTGGAAAGTACCGACTCTCGTGCGTTCGGTATCCCGGATCATCAGTTCACTCTCGTCGCCACCCAGCGGATCGAGCGATTTTGGGTAAGCTTCGATCTTGTTGTTTCAAGCTCGTACCTTGCACCGGTGTTCAGCACGACGGAGTTTGCGAACTACACGTATCGGTTCGACGGGAATCGCCGCGCGGACCTTACCGCCGGTTACGTGTTCCCGATCCGAAACGAGAAATACAGTCTGCGACTGTTCGGAACCATCGAGAATCTCTTCGATGACGATTATTTCGAGAACGGCTTCCGGACCGTTCCGCGGACCGGTCGAGCCGGCTTGAGCTTCTCGTTCTGACCTGTGTCGGTCACGTGACTGAAGACGATGTCATTGCTATGGCATCGTCTTCTTCGGCATGGCATCTAAGTGCTATCATCGGGAGTACAGAAAGTGGAGGTAAGTGAAATGAAAATAACCGCATTGATGTTTGGGCTGGTTTTTTCATTGACTGTGGTCGGTTTCGCACAGACGAGAACGGTCACCAATGCGACGTTGTCGAAGTTTACGGAGAAGAGGCTCGCCGCCGAGCGCGATTATCGTGACAATTACCAGCGGATGGGGTTTCCGTCGCCGGAAGAGCTGGACCGGCAACGTGACGAGGATATGAAGGCCCGGCTCGAGCTCGCAGAGCAGCTTCGTGGTGCCCGGCTCGAAAAAGAGCGGATCGAGCTTGAACGACGTAGTCTCGACATAGAGGCCGCGCGGCTCGATGCCGAGATCGAGGCTTCCCGGGCCGTTGATGAGCTGGGTTACCCGGTCGGGGTCGGCGGGTTTTATTCGGGCGGATTCTTTTCTGACGGGTTCGGAAGATTTGGCCGTGGGCGATTCGGATTCCATGGAAACCGCTTCTTTCCGAGGACCGGTGGATACCGCGCAACTCCGTTCGGTATAATCCCGACGCCACCTGTTCCTCGACCACAGCGCGTGATCACCCGACGCGGCCGCCACGGCGGTGTAACGATAAGAGGACGCAGGTAATTATTCCCTTTGAGTTTCGTGAGCGCGCGGATATGATTTAGGTCATATCCGCGTTTTTGTTTGCATATGATCAAAGAAGGCTGGGAAGCCATCATCGGCATGGAGATCCATGCACAACTAGCCACCACGACCAAGATATTCTGCGGCTGTGCGGTTCAGACCGGTGCCGAGCCCAACTCGAATACGTGCCCCGTCTGTCTCGGCCTACCCGGAGCGCTTCCGGTCCTGAATCAGCGTGCGGTCGACCTGGGAGCACGGGCGGCGCTCGCCCTTGGGTTGCAGATACAAGAGACTTCGGTATTTGCACGCAAGAACTATTTCTATCCGGATCTTCCAAAGGGTTACCAGATCTCGCAGTATGACAAACCTTTCTCGGCCAACGGCGCGCTCACGATCATGACGTCGGAGCGCGATCCGTCGGGACGGGCGTCCGAATGGACGCCGATGACGATCCGCATCGAGCGTATGCACCTCGAGGAAGACGCGGGCAAGAACGTGCACGAGGGACTGCCCGATGTCGACAAGTACTCGTATGTCGACCTCAACCGCGCCGGAACGCCGCTTGGCGAGATCGTAACCGCGCCGGATTTCAGAAGCTCGTGGCAGGCATACGATTACGTAAATCACGTTCGTCGGGTGCTGCAGTGGGTCGGTGCCAGCGACGCCGACATGGAAAAGGGAAACCTGCGTTGCGAAGCAAACGTGTCGGTGCGGCCGATCGGCCAGGACAAGTTCAATAACAAGGTCGAGCTGAAGAATCTGAATTCGGTGCGGTTCATGCAGAAGGCGATCGAGTTCGAGATCGATCGTCAGATCGCGGCTCATGAATCCGGTGAAGGCGTCACACAAGAGACACGTCTATGGGACGAGAAGAACAATCGTACGCGTGTGATGCGATCGAAAGAGGATGCACACGATTACAGGTACTTTCCCGAACCCGACCTGCAGCCGCTCTCGGTTACGCCCGATTTTATCGAGACGGTAAAGCGCGAGATGCCGGAGCTGCCGGATGTGATGCGTGACCGCTTTATGGAGCAATACGGGTTGTCATTTGCCGATGCATCGCAGTTAGTGTCTGAGAAATCACTCGCGGACTTTTATGAGACGGCAGCAAAGGAATCGGGGAATCCGCGTGTGTCGGCAAACTTTATTCTCTCGGAGCTGACTCGCGAACTCAACAACTCCGGAAAGTCCGCGGGCGAGTCTCCTGTTTCGGCGTCGAATCTTGCCGCACTGGTAAAAACGCTCGATAGCGGCTCGATAAACAACAACCAGGCCAAGGAAGTCCTGGTCGAGATGTTCGCGAGCGGAAAGGCCGCCGCGGATGTGATCAAAGAGAAAGGCTTCGAGCAGATCTCGGACAGCGGGGCCATCGCGGGAATCGTTGACGAGGTGATCGCGTCGAACGAATCGCAGGTGGCTGCATATCGTGGCGGAAATGAAAAGCTCTTTGGATTCTTTGTCGGTCAGGTAATGAAAGCATCACAGGGCAAGGCGAACCCGAAGATCGTGAACGAACTCTTGAGAGAGAAGCTCGGGTAGTATTCCAGGCCTTCTCTCGTTTTGAAGGAGGTTAAGATGTGTAGAGCAAGCATCGTAGTGCTGAGCATTCTGTCGGCATTGCTGATCGGATCGGAAGCTTTCGGACAGGTTGGGCCGGTGAACGAGCGCCAGCAGGAGCTGCAGCGGCAGCGAAGTGAGGCAGATCTTCAACGCCGCATGACGGATTTGAGTTTGCTTGAAAAGAAGCTCACTGCTATCAACCAACGAGCTCGCAAGTTGCCCGTCGAGCCGCAATTCCAGAAGCATGAAAAAGAGCGTATCCAAAGGCTTCGGCAGGTGGATGCGACAGACCTGGCGAAATACTCGATGTTTCTGAAGCAGGAGGGGACAGGCATATTCAAGCTGTTCCCGGACCTGCATTGCTGGTCGAAGAACGTGGTCCGGGTCTCGAAGGACTGCGAGCGTTTTGTTCCGATAACCTCTTCATTCAGCTTTCGCGGGAATGAGTATATCGATTCGAATTATCACGACATTTACTTTGAAGAAGGCAAGCTGTTTTCCAAGAGTTTTTTTATGCAGGGCATCTTTGGCATCGTCGGCGATGAACCGATCGAGGGCGTTGTATCGTCGCACCCTGCAGTAAAGTTTCTCGCCGGTCTCGTACCTTCCACAAACCCGAGTGACGCGATCGCTCAGGCCAAGCGCTTCCGCGCCGGTACCGAAGCTTCGGGGCACCGCTTCGTTGACACGATCACTCCGGCTGAGAACACGACCTACGTTTTTCGTACGATAGCCTACCGGCTCGAGAACAGCCTCAGACCGCTGTCGCCGGAAACGACGAGCGAGGAAATGATGTTCATGAGCCTTGCTTTCGATAAGCGGCAGGACATGATCATTGTTTTTCGAATTCTGCGGCGTGATGATCTGGACGGTTTGACGATCGTCTGGCGTGAGCTAGACCGAAAGGATTCCGCGAAGATCAAGTTTGGCAAGAATCAGATGCTGAGGGATTTCAGAACTCAGGTGGATTAGATGATCGAAAAGGGAAAATCTGTGAACGACCTTAACTCTAGAAGCGCATTTGTTACGGGTGGCAGCAAAGGAATCGGGTACGCGATCGCGGAAGCGCTGGCGAAGGCAGGTGCAAAAGTCTACATCTGCGGCCGCGGGCGAGAAGACCTTGACGCCGCTGTGCAGTCACTGTCATCGCATGGCGAG
>CAMLKY010000224.1 GCA_946480545.1 uncultured Acidobacteriota bacterium | reverse complement strand
TTGGTTAACTACTTTGAGCTTTATTGTTCGGACGATTTTTGTTGGTGTGATTTGGTGAGTTCGTGGTTCCTGGTGCCAACGTTTGGGACTGGAACCACCAAACCACACGAAAGGACACGAAGAGGAATTTCGGATCACCTGCGTTGAAAACCCGGTACGGCTAAGCCGCCTTCTCTATCCCGTAGCGAGCGATCTTCAGGTAAAGCCCGCGACGCGTTAGTCCAAGCTCATTCGCGACGCGCGAGATATTCCAGTTGTGACGTCCGAGCGCGGCTTTGATCATTTGCATCTCAAGCTCGGTGACCGCCTGCTCGAGGGTGCCGCCTTCGGGAATGCTTTTGAACGGAGTGAACGGCGTGTCGTAGCTCGCGATCGGTTTTGCTCCGCGGCCTACCTCCGCGAGAGGAGACAGCGGCCTCGCACTGCGTTTCAATTCCGGAGAAAGATGGTCCGGAGTGACCACCTCGTTGTCCTCGGCACGTGCGATTATCCTTTGGACCTCATTGCACAACTGCCGCACATTTCCTTCCCAGTTACAGACCATCAAAAGGTCGATCGTCTGCGGTGTGAACGTGATGTCGTGCTTACCGAAACGTGCCGAGTAGTGATTGATGTAGTAATTCACTATCGGCGGGATCTCAGAGCGACGTTCGCGGAGCGGCGGTACGCGCAGACGAATGACATTGAGCCGGTAATAGAGGTCCTCGCGGAATGAGCCTTCGGAAACCTTCTGTTCCAGGGGCATGTTCGTTGCCGCGATCACGCGAACATCGACCTTGATGGGCTTCTTCTCGCCTATCGGCTGGACCTCGCCTTCCTGCAGGAACCGCAGCAGCTTAGGCTGAACATCCAACGGCAGGTCGCCGATCTCGTCCAGGAAAAGCGTTCCGCCGTCAGCCGCTCGTATGATACCCGGCGAATCCGCGACAGCCCCGGTGAACGCGCCCTTCCGGTAACCGAACAGATGACCTTCCGCCAGCTCCTTTGGCACCGCGGTGCAGTTGAACGGCACAAAGACTTTGTCCTTGCGGTTCGACAGTGTATGGATCGCCCGCGATACAAGCTCTTTACCGGTACCCGATTCACCGGTCACGAGTACGGTCACATCCGACGAACGGATCTTGTATACCTCATCCACCAGCGCCGTCATCGCGGGCGAAGAATGTATGAACCCGGGCATCAGGCTGTTTGACGTGTACGCGCTCGATTCCTGTTCGGCCGGAGCCGAGCGGTCTTTCTCGCGAAGTGCGATCACATCGAGTCCTAACTCGACTACCCGAAGCAGCGGCTGGAGCGAATTCCCGTCGTTCAGGCATGCACCGGTCGCCGGATGGACGAACAACGTCGCTGGCCGAGCGTTCGACGTCTTAAGCGGAAGCACGGCGACACTCTTGTTTCGGGCGAACGTTTTCTCATTGCCGGTTAGCGCCGCGACCTCGAACTTGCGAACGAACTCGCCACTCTCTTCCGGCGAATAACCATGCGTGATGAATGGAAGCAGCTTCTTGTTCTCACCCTGCTCGGCGACGATTATCCGTTTCGCCTGGCTTTCCTGCCGGAGGACGGCGACAAGCTCTCGGAACAGCAATTCTCGCGATACGGTCGCCTCGGCGAGCCTCACCATCAGCAACTGCGACGCCGCCGAATTAGTGACGGGGCGTCTTATCTCCTCACGCTCGGCGCCGTCTTTGAGACGTTCGAGGCCCTGCTGCGCACGCTCGAGAAACGCCGGGACGCCCAGTTTCCGAAATATGTCCGCAGCACGTGTGAGGTGCTTGGCCGAGCGATCCTTGCCGTCGGCACCCAGGCTCTCGCCGATCAACAGATGCGCGAGTGCGGTGTGATAAATGTCTTCAGCCGTCTCAAAGATCGTCAGGCTCCGGTTAAAGTGGTGTACCGCGAGCTCGATGTTATTTTCCTCGAGCGCTGCAAGCCCGCGAATGCGCTGGATGTTGCCGAGCACGAAGAAGTCCGACGACGGATCGGCGTCCTCAATCAACTGGAGCGAAGTTTCGCACTCGACGAGTGATCCCAGTTGAAGCTGGCTCTCGGCAAGCACGAGCCCGGCCATGTTTGCGTAATGCTTGTCGCCGATCTCACGCGACAGATCCATCGTCGCACGCGCCTTATCGACCGCCTTCTCGAGGGCGCCCTGCGCCAGATAACATCTGGCGAGATTGCGCATCGCCTGGACCTCGTACCACTCGCGTTTGCGCGCTCGGGCCACGGAGACCGCCTGTTCGAGAAAATCCTCGGCATCTTCGAATTGGCCGCGAAGTATCTTTAGCTCCCCGAGCGAGTCAAGTATCCCGGCAATGTGAACGTGATTCGTATCGATCGCAAGATCTAGCGCGCGTTTGATGATCTCCTCGGCGCGTTCCCATTCGCCGACGAGGACGAGATTTATCCCGAGATTGTTGTACGCGATTATCGAGTTGAGGACGTGTTCGGTCTTTTCGAAAAAGCCGATCGATTTTTCGAGACACGCGATTCCGTCGTGGGGCCGACGCAAGAACCAGTATGCACCCGACATGTCGGTGTACAGTTTGCCGAGCATGAACGGCGCGGAGCGCTCGCCTATGATCTGAATTCCGAGCTCGAAATACTCAAGCGACTTTTCGCTGTTACCTTCCTGGTGGTAGCTGAGCGCGATCTCGCGGTAGGCCTCGGACATTCCCAGCCAGTTGCCGGTCTCACGAAAATAGGCAAGTGAATTCTCGGCATACCCGCGGCAGATCGCACATTCATTAAGCTTTCGATAGACACGCGAGAGGCCGATGTCGATAGGCCCGAGCAGACTGTTTAGATCGTTCTCCTTCGCAACTTCAAGGGTCTTTTTCAGAAGCGTGACGGCCTTTGGATGATCGCCGAGGTTGTTGTATGAGATGGCAAGCTGCGTCATTACCCGAACCTGGGTCTCCTTCGACAGCCGGCCGCTTATGTCTTCATCCTCGTACGGGCGCAACGCGTCGAGCGATTCCTTGTATTTCCCGATCGTCTCAAGCGTAAAGGAAAGCAGCCGTTTAAGGTTTGCGAGATTGTCCTCGGTGTGACTGTAATTGCGTATCGTATTCCCAAGCACTTTCTCGGCCTTGCTCGAAAGTCCCTCGCGCAGGTATCGGCCTATGCTCGCAAAGATCTCGTCCAGCGCTTCGGGCTGGATCGGGCGAGCAGGCACCGCCAGCAATTCTGCCGGCAGACCGGATGCGAACTCCCCGGAAGTTCGCTTGGCCGAATGAGAAATATTGCTCATTTTTCGATTGCCCAAAAGATACGGCTAATGGAGCCGAATTTTCAGCGATAAATGACTTGGTTGGTTACTTAGTAAACAGCGCACTCGGAATGTAGCAGAAAAGATGGGGTGTGTCTATTTATTTTGATTTCCTGTGCGTCTTGTCAGAACCGAGAGCCGGCAGCGACCGGGGCTTTCAGGATTACGGTCTCCGCAAAGGACGCAGATGACGCAGATCGGATCTGATCAGCGTTAACCGCGTCATCTGCGGTTAATCACTCGACGCAGCCGACTTGAAATCCCCGGTCGCTACCGGCTCCCGGTTCTGACAAGACCAATAGGAAATCGGGCGAACGGGTTAAGCCTCTGTCGGCTTAGGACACACCGCGGGGTTCTATGGCAAAATCGATTCGATGGCCGACTTTCCTGAGTTTGATACGGATGTACTTACTGAATCCGAGACCAGGCTCGAAAAGCCAAAACTGTTCAAGGTGCTGCTGCATAACGACGATTTCACGACGATGGAATTCGTCGTATTTGTGCTTGAGCATGTCTTCAATCGCTCGACGGCCGATGCCTTTTCGATCATGCTGCAGGTTCACAACGACGGGGTTGGCGTTGCCGGGATCTATCCCTATGAGGTCGCAACGATGAAGGCCGACAAGACGATGAACCTCGCAAAGGCGCGAGAATATCCGCTTCTGTGCACGGTTGAAGAGGAGTAATTTTGTGCTAAGGTATAGGACGTAATTATGCGGAGGCCATCGCCCATTATCATAGAAATTATAGGGACGATCGCTCGGTTGTAGCCGAGCGGCAAGAGTAAGCGTGCTTACGAGGTCCCAAGCCCGACAAGGCTTGGGACTTTCGCATTTTAGATTTTAGATTTTGGATTGGGACGATTCTTCTTTACGTCCTAGCGACATTGCGGAAACACATTCTTTTTCCCGCAAAGACGCTAGGACGCAAAGAAGACAGAAGATCGAACATGACTGATACGCTAGATCTGAAGAAGACAGTTAACCTGCCGCGGACAAACTTCTCGCAGAAGGCCAACCTTGGCCAGAGCGAGCCCGCGCGGCTGAAGAAATGGAAAGAGATGGACCTGTACTCGCAGGTAATGAAGGCCCGTGAGGGACATGAGAAGTTCATTCTTCACGATGGCCCGCCGTACGCGAACGCCGATATCCACATCGGAACCGCGCTCAACAAGATCCTCAAAGACTTTGTGGTCAAGACGCGCTCGATGATGGGTTTCGACGCGCCGTACGTGCCCGGATACGACTGCCACGGGCTGCCGATCGAGACACTCGTCGAAAAGAAGCTTGCCGAAAAGGGAAAGAACAAGAACGACATTCCCGTCGCCACGTTTCGGCGGATCTGCCGCGAGCATGCATCGACGGCGATGAACAATCAGACGCGCGATTTTCAGCGGCTTGGCATTCTCGGCGAGTGGGAGACGCCGTACCTGACCATGTCGCCCGAGTATGAGTCTTCGACGGCACGTCTTTTCGGACGGTTTCTCG
>CAMLKY010000223.1 GCA_946480545.1 uncultured Acidobacteriota bacterium | reverse complement strand
AGGTTGGCCGCAAGCTGGTTCGCGTTATCCGTCAGGTCGCGCCATGTTCCCGATGCGCCCGGCACGTTCGCCTGTCCGCCGAGCTTTCCTTCGATACCAACCTCGCGGGCCACGGTCGTAACCTGATCGGCGAAGGTCGCGAGCGTATCGATCATGGCGTTGATCGTGTCGGCCAGCTCGGCGATCTCGCCTAGAGCTTCCACCTCGAGCTTTCGATTAAGGTTACCGTTCGCAACGGCCGTCACAACGCGTGCGATTCCGCGCACCTGCGTCGTGAGGTTCGACGCCATAAAGTTCACGTTGTCGGTGAGATCTTTCCACGTACCTGAAACGCCCTTGACCTGAGCCTGACCGCCGAGCTTGCCCTCGGTTCCCACCTCGCGCGCCACACGCGTCACCTCGGACGCGAACGAGTTGAGCTGATCCACCATCGTGTTGATAGTGATCTTCAGCTCCAGAATTTCTCCCTGCACATCGACGGTGATCTTCTTCGAGAGGTCACCGTTCGCCACCGCAGTCGTGACCGTTGCGATGTTACGCACCTGCGAAGTCAGGTTCGAGGCCATGAAGTTCACGTTGTCGGTCAAGTCCTTCCACGTACCCGACACACCGCGTACCACGGCCTGTCCTCCGAGTTTTCCTTCGGTACCCACCTCACGCGCCACGCGCGTCACTTCGGATGCGAACGACGACAATTGGTCCACCATCGTGTTGATGGTGTTCTTGAGTTCGAGGATCTCGCCTTTCACGTCCACAGTGATCTTCTTCGAAAGGTCACCGTTCGCCACAGCAGTCGTAACATCGGCGATGTTTCTAACTTGCGAGGTCAGATTCGAGGCCATGAAGTTCACATTGTCAGTGAGGTCCTTCCATGTTCCCGACACACCCTGCACGACGGCCTGCCCGCCGAGCTTTCCTTCGGTACCAACCTCACGTGCAACGCGTGTCACCTCGGACGCGAACGACGAGAGCTGATCCACCATGACGTTGATGGTGTCTTTCAGCTCGAGTATCTCGCCCTGCACGTCGACTGTGATCTTCTTGGAGAGGTCGCCGTTAGCAACCGACGTCGCCACTTCGGCGATATTACGCACCTGGGCCGTCAGGTTCGACGTCATGAGGTTTACGTTATCGGTCAGGTCTTTCCATACGCCTGCGACGCCTTCCACCTCGGCTTCGCCGCCAAGTTTTCCTTCGGTACCCACCTCGCGCGCCACGCGCGTCACTTCCGACGCGAATGAGTTGAGCTGATCCACCATCGTGTTTAGCGTGTTCTTCAGCTCGAGGATCTCGCCGCGCACGTCCACGGTGATCTTCTTTGATAGATCGCCGTTCGCCACCGAGGTCGCGACCTCGGCGATATTTCGCACCTGCCCTGTCAGGTTGCTGGTCATCAGATTCACGTTATCCGTGAGATCTTTCCACACGCCTGCGACACCCTTCACATCTGCCTGGCCGCCGAGCTTACCTTCCGTTCCCACCTCGCGTGCAACACGCGTCACCTCGGACGCGAATGATGAAAGCTGATCCACCATCGTGTTGATGGTGTCCTTGAGTTCCAGAATCTCGCCTTTAACGTCGACGGTGATCTTTTTCGAAAGATCGCCGTTTGCCACCGCGGTCGTCACGTCCGCGATGTTACGCACCTGGCCGGTGAGGTTGTTGGCCATCAGGTTCACGTTGTCCGTGAGATCCTTCCATGTACCTGAGACGCCTTTCACCTCAGCCTGTCCGCCGAGTTTTCCTTCGGTACCGACTTCCCTCGCAACGCGGGTAACTTCGGACGCGAACGAAGAGAGCTGATCCACCATCGTGTTGATGGTGTTCTTGAGTTCGAGGATCTCGCCCTTCACGTCCACCGTGATCTTTTTCGAAAGATCACCGTTGGCAACGGCCGTCGTCACCTCGGCGATGTTACGCACCTGGCCGGTCAGGTTGTTAGCCATCAGGTTCACGTTATCGGTAAGATCCTTCCACGTACCGGAAACGCCTTTGACTCGAGCCTGGCCGCCGAGCTTTCCTTCGGTTCCAACCTCTCGAGCAACACGCGTAACTTCCGAAGCAAACGCACCAAGCTGTGCGACCATCGTGTTCACCGTCTTACCCGTGCGGAGGAATTCACCCTGCAGCGGGCGCCCGTCGACATCGAGATTAAAATTCTGCGACAGATCGCCTTGTGCCACGGCGCCGATAACACGCGCCACCTCGGTGGTCGGCTGTGCGAGGTCGGTGATGAGCGTATTGACCGATCGGATACACGAAGCCCAGCCGCCCGAGGCGTTCGCGAGAGTCGCGCGCTGGGCGATCTTACCTTCCTTACCGACGACCTCGCTGATCCGCCCGAGCTCGGATGTGAGCATCTCGTTCTTTTCGATTATCGCGTTGACAGTGTCGTAGATCTTGCCTGAGATCCCGTCGTGACCGACAGGCACGCGACCCGAGAAGTCACCGTTCTTTACGGCGGTGAGAATCGTGAGCAGAAGCTCGGGATCGAGATAGTCAGATCCGGAATGTCCGTTAGATTTCGCTTTCCGGGATGTCCCGTTTTTTGGGGTTGGGGTTTCACCGCGCTTCCTAGATCGCGCGGCTTTGCCCACTGTAGCGGCAGCCATGTGCGTATTTCTCCGTGTAAGAACTGGCAGGCGGGCCAATAATGGGGCGCCCGGGCGGCACAGTTCGGGTTTAAATTAGTGGGCAAGTTCAATTATAGAGACGCCCTAGCGGTTTGCCAATGAAATTTATGGCTCCTCGAACCCCCGGCGGCGTTAAAGACTTGGCACGACAAATGCTGATTTATGTACAGTTACAAGAACTAGGAGGAATTCGAAGTATGTCGCTCATCTATTGTCCTGAATGCGGACACGAAATCTCGTCTGCCGCCGTCGCGTGCCCCAACTGCGGCCGGCCCTTGTCGGCCCGACCGCCGGTCATAGAGACCACACCCGTGGTCGCACCGGTCGAGCGCCGGGATGGCGTGCCGAGCTGGATCTTTATCCCTCTCGGGATCATAGGGGCAGTTTTGCTGATCGTCTTTTTCGTCGTGATGAGCAGGAACAGCGAGGACGACACCTCGAATCTGAACGTAAATGTTTCAGCGCGCCGGCAATCGACTTCGGCCACCGCAGATCGCACAAACGCCGACATCCCTGCAAGCACGGTCAACGTTCCACCCAGCACGAGCGGTGAAACCGTTAACGTCCCCGGTGCACAAACAGATGTCTCGGCGACACAGCCTTCGAAAGGCAGCGTTGTGATCGACGCCAAGATCGCGAGCCGCACGGGTGCCCCGCAGCCGGTAAAGAACGAAAAATTCTACCTGCTTGATAAGGATCTTGAGAGCATCCTTTCGGAAGCGAATCTCGAGCCGATCGCGGGACAGACACTGGTGAACAGCCTCGGCCTTTCGGTCCTGTATCCTGACCGCTTCGACGATTTCAATCGTGACGCGCTGCGTGCGATCAGGAACCACATCAAATACGCCGGCACCACCGATGCCACCGGCAAAGCCGAGCTCGGCAGCGTCGAACCCGACAGCTACTACCTTTTCGCCGTCACAAGATCGGGAAAAGGTTTCGCCATCTGGAGCTCACCCGTATCGATCGTCGCGGGTCAGAATGCGTTGAATCTGACTCCGGCTCGATTGAATGAGGTTGACCTTACGGGGACGGGAGAGTAAGTCATCGACTCTTGAATTAGTGGCTCCGATCTGGAATGAAGAGTTTCGGGTGGGAGCCGCGCGCAATTTAGAATCTCTTTAATCAGAATCATTCCCGAGAACTGCGCTTTCGCGGGTTTGGGTTTCGTCAGATGATTCCGCCTTGTCTTTCCTCCGTGAATAGATCTCAAGCCAGACGATGAGTCCAAGTGACAGTGCCGTTAAAACCAGAACTACAATGACCGCGCTAACGTCCATAAGCTAACCTCCTATTGCCTCGGATCCGACCGGTAACATAACCACTCTTCGCTTCCTGCGGGACAACTCGTTTCTTGTTTTTCGACTGGTAGTCCCACGAATAGTGTTTATCCACCCACCACGGCAGAACTCCTGTCAGACCTGCGAACACCAGGGTCGCAGCGACCAGACCCAAGATCGTGAGCGACACCTCGCTGAAGCCGGCAAAGAACAAGACACCGGTAGCCGCCGCAACCAGTAACCACGCCAAACCGTAAATTTTCGTAACCATATATCCACCTCCTTTCTTCAAAACTTCTTATCGAACTCGCTGGGTGCGCTGTTCGGGCCGGAACACCGCCCATAGCGCGAGACCGTGCACGAGCACCAGTGCGACCATCGCATGAGCGAGTAGTCCGAGGTTCGTTAGCGACCCCGTCAGCAACGATGCGATCATCGAGCCCGCGAGCAGAAACCAAACCAAAACGTAAAATTTCTTGATCATAAGTACTCCTTTTCAAATCGAATCTTTCTCAACACCATCCGTGTCGATACTTCAAATCTAAAGGTTTTCAGACGTCGCCGAGACGGTATTAACACCCAAATGATCCGGGTGTTTACACCTGTCGGCGCGGCGGCCTAAATGAAGTGATATCACTTACTTATTTCGGGTGATTCCTCTCTACTGAGCCGCCGGCCCGGCAACTATGCTTAATACATCGGGACATCGCCCGGTCTTTGATCGATGGTGCGATGCGAAACAAAAAAGGAGGTATTAACAAAATGAAAATATTGATCGGTTACGACGGCTCGGTGCACTCAGATGCTGCGATCGATGATCTGCAGCTCGCGGGTCTGCCGCGTGATTCC
>CAMLKY010000222.1 GCA_946480545.1 uncultured Acidobacteriota bacterium | reverse complement strand
GCCGGTCATGGCGATATAGCCGACACCCGGACGGATCATATAGGCCTCAGAGATCGATGGCTGCGAGACCGCATCCCGGATGATCTCGACCGACTCGCGCTTACCCGTACCGTTCCGTTCAACAACCAGCTTCGCCGAGGTTCCACGGGGCCCGCGAAGATGGTTTCGAACTTCGGAAAATGGTTTCCCGAGGACCGAGACGCCATTCACCTCAACGATCTTGTCGCCGTAGCGAAGTCCGGCCCGATGTGCGGGCGCAGTATCGAACGTTGCCTTGATGTAGGTCGCGATGACGTTACCGCTGGCGTCGCTGAGATCACCGATCGTCGCTCCGATCCCGTAGTAACGCGAGCTTTGATCGGTGCGGAACTGCTCGAATTCCTTTGCGTCGAAATAGTTCGAATGCGGATCGAGGGTGTGGAGCATCCCATCGATCGAGCCCTTGAAAACGTCGTTGTAGTTGATCTTCTTTCCAACCACATGGTTCGACTCGATGACAGACAAGGCTTCGGCGATGTCCTGCTCGATGTTCTCAACCGTTACGACCTTTGTGGATTTCGGAACCGACACGTTGGTCTTCGGCCCGGCTTTCGCGACACTCGTCTCCTGGGAAAATGCGTTTGAGATTATGAAAACGGATACAACACAACTGGCGAGAAAATAAGACAGCTTTTTCACTTGCGGATCTCCTGAATAGTAGCGAACCCTCGGACAATCTCGAAAATAATAACATCCATTTGAGGAAAATGCGACGGAATTAGTTGCTTCGGACTTCGTAAACTATTGACTTAATTGACACGCCGGAATTTTGGCGTTTCCGGCTTTTAAGCTAAACTTTTAGCACTTTCCCGGACCCCTTTCGGAGGACAATTAATGTCAAAGTTGCTTTTCCTCGTGTGCACGACGTTACTGCTGTTCGTGCCCGATGCTTTCACGCAGACAAAGCTTTTAAGGTTTCCCGATATTCACGCCGATCGGGTCGTGTTCACATACGGCGGCGATCTGTGGACGGCGTCGTCATCCGGCGGAACGGCTACCCGACTCACAGCTCACCCGGGCGTCGAGACCTATGCCAAATTTTCACCCGATGGACGCTGGATAGCTTTTACCGGCCAGTATGACGGTGACGAACAGGTGTACGTCGTCGCATCTACCGGTGGCGAACCAAAGCAACTGACGTTTTATCCCTCGCGGGGACCGCTGGCGCCGAGATGGGGCTTCGATAACCAGGTCCTGGGTTGGACCCGCGACGGGCGGATCTTCTTTCGAGGTCTGCGCGATTCGTGGTCGCTGCCGATAGCGAGGCTCTTCGCCGTCTCACCCGACGGAGGGCCCGCCGAAGCGCTGCCGATGCCCGAAGCGGGATCCGGGGACTTCGCCGGCGACGGCACACGGATGGTTTATTCACCCAGATCGCGCGATTTTCGTCCGGAGAAGCGTTATGGCGGCGGTCAGGCGAACACGCTTTACATATACGATCTCAAGACGGCGGACGCGGTGAAGATATCGGACGGTCCGCGGGCCAGCCGCGATGCGATGTGGATCGGCGATACCGTCTATTACAACTCGGACAAGGACGGGCACTTTAATCTCTACGCGTACGACACGGGCTCGAAGAAAACAACCCAGGTCACACGGAATCGGGATTGGGACATCCGCTGGCCGAGCTCGGACAATCAGGGACGGATCGTCTACGAGCGGGATGGTGAGCTCGAGGTCCTCGACGTCGCATCTAAGAAATCGAACAAGCTCAGCATAAATGTTCCCGATGACGGCATTCATAAACGCCGGAGACAAGCATCGGTCGCAAATCTCATCTCGTCGTGGGCACTGAGTCCAAAGGGCGAACGGGCCGTTTTCGCGGCACGCGGCGACATCTTCTCGGCACCTATTGAAAAAGGCGGGGTACGGAACCTCACGCGCTCGTCCGACGCAAATGATCGTCTCCCGGCCTGGTCGCCGGACGGAAAGCAGATCGCATTCATTTCAGACCGTACGGGCGAAGAAGAGGTATGGGTCGTCGCGCAGGATGGATCGGTGCCGGCAGTACAGCTCACAACCGGCTCGAAGGCTCAGCGATACGCTCCGACATGGTCGGCCGACGGCAGGAAGATCGCATTTAGCGATAAGGACGGCAAGATCTATGTTTTGACCGTCGCCACGAAGCAACTCCAGACGGTCGCAGACGCAAGGAACGGACTAGTCTTCGATTACGACTGGTCACCGAAAGGAAATTACCTCGCGTACTCGATGCAGAACGGGAACGGCCTTTCGAGTGTCTACGTCTGGAGCTCCGCGGATAACAAGAACTACCGAGTCACGCCTGAGATGTTCAATGCGAACGGACCCGCATGGGATCCGGCGGGGAACTATCTGTACTTCCTGAGCGCACGCGAGTTCGCACCGCAGATCTCGAACTCAGAGTTCAACTACGCGACGAACCGGATGAACCATATCTATGCTCTGGCTTTGAGAAAGGACGTGAAACATCCGTTTCCAAGCGAAAGCGATGAGGTCGCGATCGTCGAAGAGAAAAAAGACCCTGTGCCTTCAACCTCGCCCTCACCTACACCGGCACCGGCTCGCGAACCCGAGCGTGCAGAGACGATCGACTTCGATGGCATCGAGGGCCGCGCCGCGAAGGCTCCTTTGGGTGCCGATAATTACGCGGGGCTTTCTGCGAATAAGGGTCATCTGATCTATACCGTCCAGACACCCTTCTACTACGGGCGCCAGGCTGAAGGTCAGTCGTCGATCAGGATCTTCTCGCTGAAAGATCGAAAGGAGACGACGCTTCATCAACCGGCCGGCGGGTACGCGATTTCTCAGGACGGCAGCAAGATACTCGCCGGCGGGGGCGGTGCCTACAACCTGATCGACGCGACACCTGGTGGTGACAAATCGAAGAAGGTCGTGTCGACCGCCGGACTTGTCACCGAGATAGATCCGGCCGCGGAATGGAACCAGATCTTCAACGAGGTCTGGCGTCGATACCGCGACTGGTTTTATGTCGAGAACATGCACGGCTATGACTGGGCAAGGATACGTGACGATTACCGAAAGTGGCTGCCGTACGTGAATCACCGCTCGGATCTGAACTATGTGATCTCGGAAATGAGCTCAGAGCTGACGGTTCAGCACGCGTATATCGACGGCGGCGACTTCAATCTGCCGCCGCGTATTCGCGTCGCGCTTCCCGGAGCAAGATTCGAGGTGGACCGTGCAGCGGGCCGGTATAAGATCACCAAGATCTTTACCGGACAGAACGAAGAAGATCTGTACCGTTCGCCGCTCACCGAGGTCGGCAACGATGCGCGTGTCGGCGATTACGTTCTTGCGATCAATGGTGAAGATGTACGGACCGATCGCGATATCTACTCGTACCTTCGTGGAAAGGCCGACAGCACCGTGACCTTCACGTTGAATTCGACTCCGACGATTCAGGGATCGAGGACGGTTACTTTTCGCCCGGTCACAAGCGAGTCCGACCTCGTATACCTTGATTGGATCAATTCAAATCGCGAACGGGTGAGCCGTATGACGAATGGCCGTGTCGGCTATCTGCATATTCCCGATATGGGTGCGGCGGGGATTCGGGAATTTATCAAGTGGTACTATCCGCAGATCGATAAAGAGGGGCTCGTCGTCGACGTACGGGCCAACGGCGGAGGCAACGTCTCGAGGATGCTCATCGAAAGGCTGCGGCGAAAAGTGCTGGGCATCAACTATCGCCGCGGTGACGAGGATGGTACGACGTGGCCGGACGCGGTCTTCAAGGGCCCCATGGTCGCGATC
The DNA here is from genome assembly GCA_946480545.1 of uncultured Acidobacteriota bacterium. Next base: position 988 of record CAMLKY010000222.1, on the reverse strand, counting down.
CTGAATGAGAACTCGGCGTCGGATGGCGACATTTTCCCATACATGTTTCGCGAGGCCGGACTCGGTCCGCTGATCGGAAAGCGCAGTTGGGGAGGCGTCGTGGGGATCACAAATCGTGGGACGCTGATCGATGGCGGGGTCGTCAACGTGCCGGAGTTTGCGTTGGCGAATACGAGAGGTGAATATGTAATTGAGGGCTACGGAGTCGATCCGGACATCGAGGTTGAGAACGATCCGAGGTCCGTGATCGCGGGACGCGACCCGCAACTCGAACGAGCCGTGGAAGAAGTGATGAAGCGGCTTGCGTCGCCGGTAAAATTACCGCCACGGCCAAAAGACCCGATAAAGACCGTGAACTAGCAGACAGTGTAGCGAAGTATGCCTCACCTTTTAGAAGTCCAGAATCTCCAGACGTACTTTCCCACCCGCGCGGGAATTGTTAAGGCTGTGGACGATGTCAGCTTTCATATCGCCGAGGGCGAACTGCTCGGTCTGGTCGGTGAGTCCGGTTCGGGAAAATCGATCACCGCCCTTTCGGTCATGCGTTTGATCGCACCGCCCGGCAAGATCGTCGGCGGCTCAATACGCTTCAAGGGCGAAGAATTGCTCGCTGCCTCTACTGAACGGATGCGTGCGATCCGAGGGAACGACATCGCGATGATCTTTCAGGACCCAATGACGTCCCTGAATCCGGTCTACACCGTCGGCGAACAGATCGCCGAAGCGCTGCGGCTTCACAGGCAGCTCGACAAGAAAGCTGCATGGGCGGCCGCGATAGATGCGATGCGCGAGGTATCGATCCCTTCACCCGAGCGTCGTGCCAACGACTACCCGCATCAACTCTCGGGCGGTATGCGGCAACGGGTAATGATCGCGATGGCACTCGCATGCGATCCGGAGTTGCTGATCGCCGATGAGCCGACCACGGCGCTCGACGTGACGATCCAGGCCCAGATCCTTGAGCTGCTCGATGAACTTCGAAAGACCA
>CAMLKY010000221.1 GCA_946480545.1 uncultured Acidobacteriota bacterium | reverse complement strand
GACGTGGTGGTAATGACGATAGCCGGATCCGTCCGTCCAGTAACTGCGGGTCGGCCCGTTCGAGCTGTAGGTGGCCATCACATCGTCCGAACGGTTGTCGGTACCGAGCGAATTCGAAGCACCCACCGTAAGAACCGAAGGATCGTTGCCCGGCGAGTGGACCTGCCCATAGACCTTTGTGCTGTTCGTCGTCTTACCGTTGTTACCAGCAGCGGCGACGACCAGGATGCCGTAGTAGTTCAGATCCTGAACCGCATAGCAAAGCGGATCGTTCCACATCGAATCGATGGCCGGAGTGCCAAGACTGATGTTCACGACGCGAATGTTGTAGGTCTTGTGATTGGAACGGATCCATTCGATCGCGTTCAGCAACGCGGACGTTGTTCCGACTCCTTCGTTGTTGAGCACACGAAGGTTGACCAGATTCGCCTTCGGCGCGATACCGCGGTAAGCTCCGTAGTTTCGTGACGAGCTGCCCGCCGCGATCGACGCGACGTGCGTGCCGTGACCGTATGCGTCTGCTGTCGACGAATCGCCTGCAACAAAGCTCTTGCTGAATACGACGCGCGAGCTTGTCGTGCCTTCGGTAAAGGATCTGAGATTACTGGTGATACCCGAATCGATGACGGCGATACCAACGCCCGAACCATCGAGGGTATACGACGATGAGCGACCATAGCCCGAGGGCTGCGAGCGGACCTGGGCGGTGCCCGTGGTCGTCTCGAGATGGCCAAGCATCGTGATCTCACGATCGGGAGATATGTAGTTGACCATACCGCTGGCCGATAGGCTCTGCACCGTCGAGAGCGGCAAGTTCACAACAAGATTGTCTGTGCGGCCGATGCGCTCGACGACCGTCGCGTCACCGCTTTCGATCAAAGCTCGGAGCGACGGGTTGTCGGCGTCCTTTGCCTGAACGATCACGTTGACCCGCTTGTCGCCTTCCGGATCGTCCTTCATCATTTCGCGGAGGTCCGGCGAGACGTTGTCGCCGCGATAGGACCTTTCCTTACGCGGACGGGCGTCATCGTTATCCGAGTTGTCGTTAGACGCAACCTCGATAACCTCGAACAACGCGCTGAGCTGGTCGTTCGATGCGATCTTTTCGTCGAATGCGGCGCGCGAGCTGCCGCCGAGGACGCGGATCTTACCTTCTCTGATGGCGGTCACAAAGGCCGAGTTCAAGGTGCCCGAGTTGACGAACGCTGTCAGGTCATCGACAAAGAGTATTGTCTGTCCATTTGAGGCGAGCGCTTCAGTGAGTATCTTCTCGACCGAAGCATTCAGCTTCCTTTAGCAATACGGATCGCGATCTGTTCGACGATTTCATCCTGGACACTGCCGTTGCTATCAACGACGACTGCATGTCGATCGCCACCTTTCTGCAACACTTCAAGAACCCGATTGATCTCGGTCTCAAAGTTTGAGGTCTGACGCAATCTTCCTTGACGGCCAAGCTGCGTAAGATCGGTGGTAAACGTTGCAGCCGCACGCGAGCTGTCGTTATCGCCGGCCAGCGTCTGGACCACGGCGACGTTCGAAAGCATGAACGCGACGACTAGAATCAAGGAGACCGTCTTTCTGATAAAAGAAAAATGATCTGTAAACGGGTTCATCACAAGCTCCTTTCTAAAGCAAACATTGACGACACTTGTCGCCGCGAATCCTTTAACAAGGTTTGTGCCAGATGTAACGGTGGTGAAATAGTTAGACTTAGTGGAATTGTGGGATTTGTGTCGCATAGCTTTTCTCTCAGAGTGATTGACCGATTCGGTCAGGCTGACCGAACAAAAAAAGGGAAAGCGCTATAAAACGCTTTCCCCGACGATTCTAATTTTTTGGAAGCCTAGCTTATCAGATTTCCAGGATGTCGACCAACTCCTGGACGGCCGCAGCGCTCTTGTGAAGAGCGGCTCGCTCATCGTTCGAAAGGCTGATCTCGATTATCTGCTCAACCCCGTTCTTTCCGAGCTTGACGGGGACACCGACGAACAGGTTGTTGATACCATACTCGCCCTCGAGAAACACCGCGCAGGGCAGGATCTTCTTTTTGTCTTTAAGGATGGCCTCCGTCATCTCGACAGCTCCGAGACTCGGCGCATAATAGGCGGAACCGGTCTTCAGAAGACCGACGATCTCGGCTCCGCCATTCGCGGTGCGCGTGATGATCGCGTCGAGTTGATCTTTAGGGAGAAGCTCGGTCACCGGAATACCGGCACACGTCGAGTAACGCGGAAGTGGAACCATCGTATCGCCATGGCCGCCAAGGACGAAGGCAGTTACGTTCTCGACCGAAACGTTGAGGGCCTCCGCAAGGAAGCAGCGCATCCGAGCCGAGTCCAGAACGCCGGCCATTCCCATAACGCGATTCTTTCCGAAGCCCGAGCGCCGAAACGCAACCTGGGCCATCGCGTCCAGCGGGTTCGACACGACTATGATGAACGAGTTCGGCGAGTACTTCGCGACTTCATCAGTTACGGCGCCGACGATGTCGGAATTGGTCTTCAAAAGGTCGTCACGGCTCATGCCGGGCTTTCTCGGCAGGCCGGCCGTGATGATCACGACATCCGAGTCGGCTGTCGCTTCGTACGAGTTTGCTCCGACAAGCTTCACATCGAAACCGTCGATCGGAGCCGCCTGTGCCAGGTCGAGCGATTTACCCTGCGGTGTACCTTCAACGATATCGACGAGCACGACATCAGCGAGCTCCTTGCTCGCGATCCAGTGGGCCGCCGTCGCACCGACATTTCCTGCGCCGACGACCGTAACTTTACTTCTTCCAGTCATTCTTATTCCTCACTGTTGATATAGAAAGATGAATTGTAGCTATTTCAAAACCCTAATTTTATATGGGCGGGCGACGGGCGGCAAACGGGAAGGAGAAAAAGCCCAACGTGCTCTCCCCTTCACGTCGGGCTTTCTCAAAATGGCCGCGGGAATTTTCGCCAACGACCAAACTTAATTCTGAAATCTCAATTGGAGGATAACTGCGAAGATCTACGATCGAGAGAATTACTTCTATCTACTTTCGATCTTCGCGGTTTTCAAACGACATCCGCTCGCTACGATTGCAATGGCCGTGCCATCTATCCCCGGGTTGCCAGGTCGGTCTGAAACAGCCTGTTTTTCGACCTCCCCGCGTCCGGCCGGTGCCCTGAACCCCATTTCGTCCGACAAAATCGTTTACAAACCACACGATTTAGGGCAGAGCTACTGCAATATCGGATGACCGCCACCCCGGCTGTGATCAGCGGTTTGCGAGTAACGGCGTCGATCGTTGTGGTACAGCACGAGGTGCTCGCCTTCGTAACGGACGACATCCGAGACGCGGTTAAAATCGCGCGTGTGTTCTGCGATCACAAAGCTCATCGGGTTGTTTGAGACCACCATTCCAGCAGCGTAAACAAATCCGCCCTGGTCGTAGACCGACCCGGCATACTGCGCCGAGCGGACTGCGATATCCGGAGAGTATGTCCCCGCCGCACTCTGGGTACGATCTGCGTTCGCGATGAATATCGTAAAGGATCCGTAATTCAAGCCGCGCGAGTACCCGTTGCGGCGGGCCACGGCGAACAGGTCCGTAAGACCGCGATCGATCGCAGTAAGCATCGCCTGCGAAGGCCGCCTCACCGCGTATATGTTGGCACCCCGCGGCGTTCGTCCGGCGACGGTGAACCGATCACCGGTTATGCGTTGTGCCTGGCTAAGCTGGGCCGAAACATCGACCGTTATAAACATTGCAAAGGCTAAAGCACTTACTAACGTTAATAGACTTCTTCTCATACGTCCTCCATCCCCGCAATGCTTCAGCAACGCCTGTACCATAAAGCAAAGACCCGGTGCCACAATTTAGTCCCGGGTCGGTTGAGTCCACTGAATCATGGTGCTGAGGGCGGGAGTCGAACCCGCACGCCCCTAAGGACACAGGATTTTAAGTCCTGGGCGTCTACCAATTCCGCCACCCCAGCACGTGAGTCGAGATTAGCATAGTCAAACCGTCAAACGCGATGCGGCGGGCTATGGTATTATTCGTGCAGATTCGCCTTTTTACGCATGGAACAAGCTGCATGGATCTTCTGGCTAATCCTCGGGATCGGACTCATCATCGCCGAGGTTTTCACACTCGGGTTTGTCCTTTTCTGGTTCGGTATCGGAGCGGTGGCGGCTGCACTTGTTGGGTTGATGGGCGGCGGATTTCTGCTTCAGTTCTTCGTATTCGCCGTCGTCTCGATCGCCCTCACCGCGATGTCACGCACGATCTTCGCTAAATACCTGCCACATCACGAGGAGAATGCACTCAAGGTGGGTGTTGACTCGCTCCCGGGACAGGTGGGCACCGTAACAGTAGGAAGCAAGGGAGCGTTGAGGGAAGGCGCGGTGAAGGTTTACGGTTCAACGTGGACCGCGTTCCCGATCGACGGCGAGACGGAGCTGACCGAAGGAGAAAAGGTCGAAGTGGTTAGTGTTAAGGGATCGTCGATCTACGTGCGGCCGGTAGTCAACACGCTGCCGGAGTGGCGAGGCGACTAGAGTATCTCAGCCGTATCCGATTCCTGGTCGGCCGTATCGTGGATATTGCCAAGGTCGATCAGTTCAAGTTGAACTTCATCCCCCTCAGGCTCCGCAAGCTTATCGCCGGTAAGCTTAGCAAGGACGACCGTGATGTTGTCCTCACCACCATTCTCATTCGCTTCCTTAACAAGATCAGCACAAGCCTGCTCAAGATGATCGAGGTTGTCCAGCACGTGCTTTTGCATATTCGCCGCTGATACCTTGTTCGATAGAC
>CAMLKY010000220.1 GCA_946480545.1 uncultured Acidobacteriota bacterium | reverse complement strand
AGGTAGGTCAGGAACGCATTGCAGTTCGTCGCGAAGGTCGCGACGCGAACTATCCAGTACAGCCAGCCGACCTCGAAGCCGACCACCGGACCGAATGCCTCGCGTGCGTAAAGGTACATGCCGCCCGTTGATTCGAAACGGCTCGACACCTCGGCAAAGCAAAGCACGATGAGGGCGATGATCAGTGCGCAGGCAATGAAAGTCAGAAGGCTGTAACTGCCGATCAGGCCTGTGACCCGTGCCGGAAGAATAAAGATCCCCGTGCCAATGATCGTGTTGATCGCGATCGCTGTCAGATCCCAGCGGCCCAGGCCGCGAACCAGTTTTTGTTCGGTCATTTGCTCCTATGGTAATGCGGTCAGGTCAAATTTGACCTTTACCCGAACTTAGCGGCTATGCGTAAACACCGTCCCTGAATTCTTCCAGAATTGTTTTCGCGCAGAGCAGCCAAGCCGTACAGAAAACCAAGCCCAAAATCATCTCGTAACGTTTTGTGGAAACACTTTTTTCGGCGGTGGCTTTTAGTTTATACTCTAAAAAATTCTCTTTCCGCAAAGATATTCAGGGGAAAAATCAGATGCAGCGAATACCTAGAGCATTCTTGTACATTGCTCTGTTCTGCACGACCGCGTTGTGCCAGCAGGCCGTGAGGGAAGTCGAGATCAAGCCGCCCTCGGGATACGTGCCGTTGAAGCTTCAAGCGTCAAATGACCTCCAGAAGCTGCTGGACGCATCGATCGCTGAGACGCTCGCAAGCGGGTCCGTGAAGCCGAACGAAATATCCGCGACGGTCATTGATCTGGGTGACCCGAAGGACGTCCGCTGGGCGAGCTCGCGCGGCGAAGAGCAGATCTACCCTGCGAGCGTCGTGAAGATGTTCTTCATGGCGGCCCTCCACCAGCAGCTCCAGGACGGGAAGGTGACACTGACCAAGGAACTGGAACGCGGATTACGCGATATGATCGTCGATTCATCAAACGAAGCGACGCAGTACATACTCGATGTCCTGACCGATACCTCGAGCGGCGCCGAGCTGCCGCAGGCGGAGTTTGACAGGTGGCAGCACAAACGAAATCGCGTCAACAGATATTTCTCGGCGATGGGCTATACGAATATCAACGTGAATCAAAAGACATTCTGCGAGGACGCGTACGGTATCGAACAGCAATCGCGAAATTACAAGGGACAGAATCGGAACATGCTGACGACGAACGCGACTGCGCGACTACTAGCGGAGATCGTTCTCGGGCGTTCAGTGAATGCGGACCGCAGCCGCCAGATGATGGATCTGATGAAGCGCGATCCATTCAAGGACACGAAAGATACCGATAACCAAGGAACCGGATTTACCGGTAAGGCATTGATCGATCGAAAGGAGACCGGGGCACGGCTCTGGTCAAAGGCGGGATGGACCAGCCGCTCGCGTCACGACGCCGCGTATATCGAAATGCCCGATGGACGTAAGGTCGTGATCGTGGTGTTCACCGAGAATCATGCAAACGACCGCGACATAATTCCATCGCTCGCGACAAAGATCCTTTACTCAAACGCTCGACCGTCGAGCCAGGAATAAAACAATGAGAATACAAATCCTTCGCACGCTGATCATCCTTGTTCTGCCCGTGATAGCGCTCGCACAGAGCGCATACAAACAGCCTCCGCGGGAGGTAATGGATGTTCTGAATTCGCCGGCAATCCCTTCGGTATCGGTGTCCCCGGTGCGCGATCGAATGGCGCTGCTGGAACCGCTCCGCTACCCGCCGATCTCTGAGTTGGCGCAGCCTATGCTGAGGCTCGCGGGACTGCGTATAAATCCGAACACGACGGCTCAGCATCGCCAGCCGTACTTTGTTCGAATGTCGATCAAGAACATCTCCGACGGGCGCGAATCGCAGGTGAATTTTCCGGCGGGGGCACAGATCATACTTCCTCAGTGGTCGCCGGACGGGAGGCATATCGCGGTAGGGAATGTAACTCCGGTGGGGATCGAGCTCTGGATCGTTATGCTCAACACTGCGTTCGGCGGATTCTCTTGGGACGACGCCGGGACGATCTCCGCGACGTTGGTCCCGGCAAATCGCGGTCCGGCGCCAACCTACCAGAACCTGACTCCGAACGAGCCCAACATCCAGGAGACGACCGGACGCGGCGGTGCGGTGCAGACTTTCCAGGATCTTCTCCGAAGCCCGAACGACGAGAAGCTGTTCGAGTATTACGCGACGTCACAGCTCGCGACGATCGATATCAACGGCAAGGTCCGAACGATCGGAGAGCCGGGAATCTTCGACACGGCTGATTTTTCGCCGGACGGCAAATATATCCTCGTATCGCGCATCCGGCGGCCGTTCTCTTATCTGTTCCCGTATTTCAGATTTCCGAAGAACGTTGAGATCTGGGACACGAATGGAAAGCGCGTTCACATGGTGGCTGAATTACCGCTTCAGGACGCTCTTCCGGTTCAGGGCGTTCCGACGGGGCCCCGCAGCCTCGGCTGGATCCCGACCGAGCCCGCGACGCTGATTTGGGCGGAGGCCCTGGACGGCGGCGACCCGCGGAAGAAAGTCACGCCACGCGACAAGCTTTTGACCCTCGCCGCTCCTTTCTCAGGTTCGCCGGCCGAGCTTGTAAAGATCGATCAGCGGTATCAGGGACGGCTATTTGGCGAACGCGACGGAATGATGTTGTTCTACGACTACAATCGCGACACGCAGCGCCGCCGGATCTTCATGACCGACTACCGTACCGCGGGGAACGTGAAGCTTGTTTCAGACCTCAATATCAACGACCGGTATAACGACATTGGGCAGCCTGTGACGAAGCTCCTGCCGAGCGGCAGCAGCGTTATCCGCATGACTGGCGACGATATATTTCTCAGCGGTGCGGGCGCCTCGCCGGAAGGTGATCGTCCTTTCTTCCGTCGTTTGAATCTCAAAACAATGGCGACACAGGAGATCTTTCGTTCTGGCCCGGAAGAATATGAGGCATTCGTCGGCATGGTCGACGACAACGGAACAAGTTTTCTCACCAGGAAGGAATCGGTCGCCCTGCCGCCGAACGTTTTCCTGCGGCAGGCGTGCCCGGCGGGACAAACATGCACCGCCGTCGCAGCAAGACAGTTGACCGATTTCAAGGACCCGGCACCTCAGCTTCGCGGCATCGAAAAACGCCTGATCAAATACAAGCGTGCTGACGGAGTGGATCTGTCTTTCACGTTATACACGCCGCCCGGATACAAAGAGGGCACGCGGCTTCCGACGGTCGTCTGGGCGTATCCGCTCGAGTTTACCGATGCTGCCACCGCTGGACAGGTATCTGGGTCGACGAACCGCTTCACACAGATGGGCGGCATCTCGCACCTGTTCTTCCTTCTGCAGGGCTACGCGGTGCTAGATGATGCGACCATGCCCGTGGTCGGGAATCCGGAAACGGTAAACGACACCTTCGTCAAGCAGATCGTTGAATCTGCGAAAGCGGCAATCGAAAAAGGCGTTGAGCTGGGTGTTGTTGATCCCGAGCGGGTCGGCGTCGGAGGCCACGGCTACGGAGCGTTCATGACCGCAAACCTCCTTGCCCATTCTGATCTGTTTCGCGCTGGGATCGCGAGAAGCGGTGCCTACAACCGAACGCTGACCCCATTCGGGTTTCAGGGAGAGCGTCGCACATTCTGGGAGGCAACAAAGCTCTACACTGACATCTCTCCGTTCTTCTATGCGAACAAGATCAACGAGCCGATCCTCCTGATCCATGGTGAAGCGGACAACAACCAGGGAACTTTCCCTATGCAGTCCGAACGCCTTTACGCGGCCATCAGCGGAAATGGCGGCACGGCGCGTCTGGTGATGCTGCCGCTTGAATCACACGGCTATTCCGCGAAAGAGTCGGTAGAGCATACGCTTTACGAAATGATCCAGTGGTTCGACAAGCACGTCAAAAATGCAAAACCCCGCGGGCCGCAAACGGCCGCGAGGTAGCGTCAGAGAGATTCGATCTTCGACCGGCCGAATAAATCCCGGCCGGTCTTTTTTTATTGGACCTCCGAGAGCTCCAGCAGATCCTGTGCGTGATCAAATGGCAGCGCAGCGGCGTTCTCTGCGGTCGGGTCCGATTCGAGCAGGAATTTTTCGGCGAGAACTTTATTCAGCGGCCGCGAGAAAAGAAATCCCTGTCCAAAGCTGCAATTCAACGCACGAAGCAGGCTTAGCTGCCGCTCACTTTCTATACCTTCTGCCACGACATCCATATTCAGGTTTTTACCGAGAAGGAGTATCGTTCGCACGATCGCCTCGCTTTTCGGATCGTGGTCCATCTTGTCTACGAATGAGCGATCGATCTTCAATCGTTCGAACGGGAATTGGTGAAGATAGCTGAGAGAAGAATACCCGGTCCCGAAGTCGTCCATCGAAAGTGATAGCCCAAGTTCGCGCATTTCCGACAGCACCGCGAGTGCGGTCTCGCTGCGCTCGATAACCGTGCTTTCCGTGACTTCGAGCTTCACGCACCTCGGGTCGAGGCCGGTCGTCTCGAGTATCTCCTCGACCTGCGACCGCAGTGCCGGATGCATAAGCTGTTTGGCCGAGAGATTGACGCTGACGCAAAGGTTCTCGCGTCCGGGGAGTGAAAGCTGCCAGTGGCGGATTTGCTTGCACGCCTCCTGAAGTATCCATTGACCGATCGATACGATAAGGCCCGACTCCTCTGCCACCGATATGAAATCGCTCGGTGCGACATACCCATGCACCGGATGCTTCCACCGGATCAGCGCCTCGAACTCGGTCGGCCGGGTTCCGTCCAAAC
>CAMLKY010000219.1 GCA_946480545.1 uncultured Acidobacteriota bacterium | reverse complement strand
GAGAAACGTGGACATCCTACTCGAGGAACATAACGCTACCGGCCCGCTCGGGGTCTATCATCTGAAGCGTCTGTGGTCGCGCTGTCTCCGTGAGCGGGCGGGCTTGGCAGATCCTAAGCACGAGCACGAGTGGGGTCTCGACAATATCATCTATCACGGATTGAATTTGCCGATCGAGGAGACGATAAAGTTCCTTTTCAATAATTCCCCCGCCTACGAGGAATTCGAAACATGGGTGCTCGAACAAAATGGCGGTGCAGTCTCCCGCACGCGAATCGACGGTCTGAATGCCGCGATCGAAGGCTTGCTCGGAAGACGTCCGCTCTCCCCGGCCGATGCGCTACCGAGCGATGACTTGCTCGATGCGGCCCAAATGGAATTTTGGCGCGAGCACGGGTACCTCGTCGTTCCGGGACTCTTCTCCGCGGACGAGGTAAGCTTTGCTGCCACGGCAGTGTGGGACCACCTTGGAATGGACCCGGAGAACATCGAGACGTGGTACGAAAGGGACAGGGAGCATGGGATCATGGTCCAGTTCTTTCATCACCCCGCGCTCGAAACGATCCGCCATTCGCCAAGGCTCAAAAGTGTATTTGCGCAGGTTTGGGGAACGGCGGATCTGCTTGGCTCCACGGACCGCGTGAGCTTCAATCCTCCGGAACGGGCCGGCCATGAATTCCCCGGGCCGCGACTACATTGGGATGTGAGCCTCGACCTTCCGATCCCTTTTGGCGTGCAAGGTTTGGTCTACCTGACGGACACGGTGGCCGAACAAGGCGCGTTTACGTGCATTCCGGGTTTTCATACTAGAATAGAAACCTGGTTGCAGGAACTTCCGGCTGGAGCAGATCCAAGAAATGAAAATCTGGAGAGACTCGGTGCGATCCCGATACCGGGCCGCGCCGGTGATCTCGTCATATGGCATCAGGCCCTGCCCCACGGAAGTAGCCCAAACCGGGCTGCACGACCCCGCATCGTCCAGTACGTCACGATGTTCCCGGCTGACGCTGCGTACGCTAAGAATTGGAGATAGATAGTCAAATGTCAGAAGCAACAGAGAAAGCCGCCGCGACGCGCGTTGAGACCGACTCGATGGGAGCCGTCGATGTCGCGGCAGATAGGTACTGGGTCGCTCAGACGGAGCGCAGTTTGCATCACTTCAATATAGGGTTCGATATCATGCCGCGCGAAGTGATACGCGCCCTCGGCGTTTTGAAGAAGGCTGCCGCGCTGGTGAATCACGAGTTGAAGCCGGATCTGATGACGGCCGATAAGCTGAAGTTCATCGTCGAGGCTGCGGACGAGGTGATCGATGGAAAGCTCGACGCGCACTTTCCGCTGCGCGTATGGCAGACGGGTTCGGGAACCCAGACGAACATGAATGCGAATGAGGTCATCTCGAACCGCGCCATCGAAATGGCTGGGGGCGAGATGGGCTCGAAGAAGCCCATACACCCGAACGACGACGTCAACATGTCGCAGTCATCGAATGACACCTTCCCGACCGCAATGTATATCGCCGCGGCCGAGCGGCTAACGGCGCTGATCCCCGAGGTCGAGCGTGTGCGCGATGCGATACAGGCCAAGGCGGATGAATTCAAGGGTGTTGTAAAGATCGGCCGCACTCACCTCCAGGACGCAACGCCGCTCACCGTGAGTCAGGAGTTTGGCGGATGGGCGAGTCTCTTGACGCGGGACATCGATCGGTTGAAAGCAGTGATGCCGGGGCTGCTTGACCTGGCGATCGGCGGAACAGCCGTCGGGACCGGTTTGAATGCGCACCCGGAATTCGCGGAGCGGGCCGCAAACAAGATCGCCGAATTGACCGGCCTACCGTTCAAATCTCATCCGGACAAGTTTGCCGCGCTATCGGCCCACGATGAGATAGTTTTTGCATCCGGCGCTTTGAAGACACTTGCGGCCAGCCTTATGAAGATCGCCAATGACATCCGCTGGCTCGCATCCGGACCACGCTGCGGGATCGGTGAGCTGACCTTGCCGGAGAACGAGCCGGGGTCATCGATCATGCCGGGTAAGGTCAATCCCACACAAAGCGAAGCAATGACCATGGTCGCCGTTCAGGTATTTGGAAACGACGCCGCGATCGGTTTCGCCGGCTCGCAGGGACACTTTGAGCTGAACGTTTTCAAGCCGGTGATGATCCACAACTTCCTTCACTCGGTGAGGCTTCTAAAGGATGCGTGCCACGGCTTCGTAGATTTTTGCGTCGACGGAATCGAGTTGAATCGAAAACAGATCGACCAGTACGTCAACGATTCGCTGATGCTCGTAACGGCCCTCAATCAGCACATCGGATACGACAACGCCGCCAAGATCGCGAAGAACGCGCACAAAAAGGGAATATCGCTAAAGGAATCGGCGCTCGAGCTTGAACTGTTAACCGCCGAGCAGTTCGACGAGTGGGTGAAAGCAGAGGACATGACGCGGCCGTAGCGTGTCACCGCCAGAAAAAGAAATACAAGACGGTTAGAAAGACGACAATAAACGCGATCATTGCGAGTAGGCCGAGAACTACAAGGACGATCTTTACGGTCGGGTTGCTTGGCTTGGGTTCCGGGCTCGCGTACGGCTCGGCTTGGATGAGCCCGGGATCGGGAGGCGCGTTTGAAATATCGATATTCTTCTCGAACCCTTTTGGAAGCTTGCCGCTCGTCCGCCTGAAGACTGGGTCCGGCATTTTCCAGTTCTGAGGCTGCTCCTGGGGCGCGGTCGTGTTCAGATCGTCGTCGATCGCGGGAATGTTGTTTGCCTCGGTCATAGAATGTGAGCAGATCCTACTTCTGCAGGTCCAGCACGTCAGATCGCGTAATGATCCCGGTGATCCGCTTGAAATCCTCGATCAGCACCGCCGGCGCTTTCTGTAGTATCGTTTTGATCTCGTTCAGGCTCGTGTCCATCTCGATCACGGGAAAGCTCTCGTCCATCACGTCTCTTACACGCGAATCCATCAGATCGCGGTTGCTCAAGAGCTTCGTCAGGACGCGACTCTCTCGCAGGCTTCCAACGGACCGGTTCTCTTCAAGCACGGGTATCTGCGTGACGCTGCTTTCGGACATCTTCTCGAGAGCGGCACCGACGGTATCGTCAGGGCCGACAAAGATCAAATCGGCCGGCGCACCGCCGTTCTTAGTTTCGGCGATCAGCCCTGCCGTGATCCTTTGCGGTTCAAGCAACAGCTTTTCTTTCATCCACTCGTCGGAATGGTCAGGTAGTGCTCTCCGGTATCGCACACGATAAAAACGACCACCGCATTCTCGTCCAGCCCTTGTGCAACCTTCAAAGCCGCGGCGAAGTTGGTGCCGGTCGATCCACCGCAGAATATGCCTTCGCGACGTGATAGCTGGCGGGCAAGCTCGAACGACTCGCGATCGGTGACATTTATGATCTCGTCGATCACGTTCATGTCGGCATTTCCGACCGGCAAGCTCTGGCCGATTCCTTCCACGAGGTAGGGTGTCGCCTCGGGAACGTGTCCGGTGTCTTTGTAGCTCTTGAAGATCGATCCGTACGGGTCGGCGCCGATGATCTTTATCTTCGGGTTCTTTTCTTTCAGATAACGACCCGTTCCGGTGATCGTCCCACCCGTGCCGATGCCCGAAACAAAATGCGTAAGCTTGCCTTCGGTTGCCTCCCAGATCTCGGGGCCTGTCGTCCTGTAATGAGCAGCCGGGTTCGCCGGGTGATTGTACTGATCGGGATAGAACGAGTTGGGAGTTTGTTGCGAGATCCGTTTTGCGGTCTCGACATAATGGTCCGGTGTTCCGTGTTTCGCGGCTGCGGGGCAGACGACGATGTCCGCGCCGACCGAAACCTTGTCGGTGAGAACGAAGATACATTTGTAGCCACGTACCGCCGCCGTCAACGCTAGCCCGATGCCGGTGTTCCCGCTCGTCGCCTCGATAACCGTTCCGCCCTTCTTCAGCACGCCTTCTTTCTCGGCCCAGTCGATCATGGAAATGCCGATCCGGTCCTTCACCGAATATCCGGGATTAAGGCTTTCCATCTTGGCGAGGATCTTCGCTTTGATCTTGTGCTGCTTTGTAATGTGGTTGATCTGAACGAGAGGCGTGTTGCCGATGAGACCCAGAATGTTGTCGTAAAATTTCATGTGCTAGAAGCGCGGCTTGTTGGTACTCGGTATAACGTGAGTTTATTCCGAAAGCATTTCACAGGCAAGAACGTCTACCTTCTAATCAAAAATCCTATTCCGGAGAGCTACCATTCGTGCAGGGTCGTTGGTGATGATCGCGTTTAGCCCGAGCTTAATCCCGCGCTTTAGCCAGCGCGGATGATCCACCGTCCAGATCGTCACCGGCAGATTCCTTTTCTCCGCTTTCTTCATGAGTTTCTTCGTGGCCAGCGAATAGTGCACCGAGAGTTCGTCGGCGCCGAATTCGGCAGCGATATCGACGAGATATTTCTCCTTCCTGAGAATGGTCATGATCTTTGGAGCAAAGAGTGCGGCTGTCCGGACATGCGACAGCTGGGTTCGGATCTCCGGGATGCTCGCAAGCCGGAAGCTCTTTACGATCGTGCGATCGGCGACGGCCGACGCGGCAAGCATTTCGCACACCGCGCCTACCAGCGGCCGGACCTCGTCTTCGGCGCATTTAAGCTCGATGTAGATCAGACCCGGAAAGTTTTCGAGGTATTTAAGTGCCGTCTCAAGTGTGGGTATGCGCTCGGCGGCGAATTCGGGCTGCCAATGTTCCGGCGCATGCTGCCTGAACCACGAACCCACATCTGCTTCGGCAAGTTTCTGCGAGGTCGAGTTTGCGATCCTGACCTCGAGGCCCGCGGTCCTTTTCAATGTGGAGTCGTGATGAACTACCGGAACTCCATCACCGGC
>CAMLKY010000218.1 GCA_946480545.1 uncultured Acidobacteriota bacterium | reverse complement strand
GGTCCGTGAGATCGACGTCCTCGAGCAACTGTGCGGCGCGCTGTTTGGCACTGCGGACGCCGAGGATCTCCATCGGGATCAAAACGTTCTCGAAGGCGGTAAGGCTCGGGATCAGATGGAACGACTGGAAAATGAAGCCGACCTTTGCACTGCGAATCGCGGCCAGAGAATCCTCGCCGAGCTTGGTAATGTCGTCGCCGTCAAGAATGATGCTTCCCGATGACGGTGCGTCGAGACCCGCTATCAGACCGAGCAGTGTCGACTTGCCGCTGCCCGACGCTCCTGTCAGGGCGACGAACTGACCTTCGGGAATGTCGATCGAAACATTCGAAAGGATCGTAAGATCTTCACTCCCTGACCGGACCGTTTTTGTGACATCTAAAAGTCGGATCATAAAATCGCGTTACCGCAACCGAACCAATTCCCCCGCCCGAGTGCAAAATCTCTACTGAAATCTGCATCCAAATCTTACTAAATCGCGTAGCATATATTCAGCGAACATGAATCATATTATTCGAAACACAGCTCTTATAAGTTTCATATTTTCAGCAGCGTTGTTCGGTGCCTGCTCGAATGACGAGCGTCGCAGCGAGATCGTCGACATCTCGGCAAAGCCTCTCAAAACGCCGCAGGCTGGAACCAGTCGGCCAAAGATCATCGCGTTCGGAGACAGCCTGACCGCCGGGTTCGGTCTGACTGAGCGCGAATCTTACCCCTACCTACTGCAGGAGCGCCTTAATGCCGACGGTTACAATTACGAAGTCGTCAACGCCGGGGTCTCAGGTGATACATCTCTCGGAGGTTTGGAGCGTATAGATTGGGTGCTTGAACAGGACGGGGTAGAGATACTTGTCCTGGAACTCGGAGCCAATGACCTGTTGCGAGGATTACCGGTGGCAAAGATGAAGGCGAATTTGGACCAGATCATCCGAAAAGCGAAGGCGAAGAACATCAAGGTGCTGCTCTGCGGTATGCTTGCGCCGCCGAACATGGGGGCCGAATATCAATTAGCCTACACGCGCGCTTTCCCGGACCTTGCCAATGAACATGGGGTTGCCTATCTACCGTTTTTGCTTGAGAATGTCGCACTTAAGCGTGAGCTGAACCAGGCGGACGGAATACATCCGAACGCAGAAGGGACGAAGATCATGATGGCGAACATATACAAAGAGCTAAAGCCGATGTTACGTGCCTCGTGATCCGCGTATGACTTTGCAATCCGATTCATAGCTGAAGGAGGGATCGACCAAGTGAAAAGATTTCTTGTACTGGTTTTATTGCTGTTCTCGTCGTCGGTGGTCCGCGCACAGGACCCGGTGCCGACTCCGACTCCCGCGTCGACAATTGAGCCGGCGACCAGCTCGTATGTACCGCCCACGGCAGACGAACGCCGTAAGCGATTTATCAACAGCACGGTGGGTCCCATCGCTCTCGGCCGTTCCGTCGCAACAGCCGGAATAGCGACGTGGCGAAATTCGCCTGAAGAGTGGGGCACGAAGTGGGAAGGATTCGGACGCCGAGTCGCCTCAAACATCGGCCGGAACGCGATCAAACAGACAACGATCTATGGTCTCGATGAGGCGTTCAAGGTGGACAGCCATTTTGAGCGAAGTCGCAGCAAGAGCACGTCCGCACGCATTAGGAACGCGCTCATTTCACCTGTTACGGCTCGAACCCGCGACGGCAAGCGAGTGATCGGTGTGCCGCGTCTCGTTGGAACCTATGGTGCAAGCATAATCGCTTACGAAACATGGTACCCGGACGGTTACAACTGGAAGGACGGTGTCAGAAGCGGCACGATCTCGCTTGGCTTTAACGCGGCCTTCAACCTGTTCAAGGAATTCGTTTGGAAGAAGTAGGCTCGGGAATTTTCGATTTGCGATTTTCGATTTGCGATCTCTTTGCGGCTGAAAGGACGCAGTCTGCAAACGATCGCAGATCGAAAATCGCAAATCTCTTTTATGTACGTCACACATCTCGAGTGTGCCCTCTGCGGACTCCGGCACGAGGCGCGAAAGTTACAAAATCTCTGCACCGAATGCGGGAAGCCCTTGCTTGTCCGTTACGACCTCGAGAAGGCGGCTGACACCCTGCGCCCTGACATTCTGGTGAAGCGGGAATCGTCTCTCTGGCGTTATAGGGAAGTTCTCCCCGTCGAGAACGCGGATAACATTGTGACTTTCGGCGAAGGCTGGACGCCGCTTCTCCGCGCGGATCGGCTGGCACGATCGTTACCGTTGAAACTCAACCTTTTCATCAAGGACGAGGGCCAGAACCCCACCCAGTCATTCAAAGCACGCGGCATGACGGCCGCGATCTCGATGGCGAAGGAACTCGGTGTCAAAAAGGTCGCGGTTCCTTCGGCTGGAAACGCGGCCGGTGCAATGGCCGCTTACGCCGCCCGAGCGGGAATGGAAGCTTACATCTTCATGCCGTCAGACACACCGCGGGCGAATGTCGTGGAGTGCGAAAAGACCGGCGCGCATGTGACCCTCGTCGACGGGCTTATCACCGATTGTGGAAAGATCGTCGCCCAACGCAAAGACGCCGAAGGGTGGTTCGATGTCTCGACTCTCAAGGAGCCCTACCGCGTGGAAGGTAAAAAGACAATGGGCTACGAACTCGTAGAGCAAATCTCTTCAATCCGAAATCCAAAATCCGAGATCCAATATTTGCCTGACGTAATCATCTACCCCACCGGCGGCGGCACCGGCCTGATAGGGATGTGGAAGGCCTTTGATGAAATGGAGCAGATGGGCTGGATCGACTCCCGTCGCCCTCGGATGGTGACCGTCCAGTCGGAGACGTGTGCCCCCATCGTCCGGGCATTCGAAAAGGGCGAGCGGTTCGCCGACGAATTCGAGAATGCATCGACCGTTGCGTCCGGGCTTCGGGTCCCAAAAGCGATCGGTGATTTCCTTATCCTGGACGCGCTCAGAAAATCGGGCGGGACCGCGATCGCCGTCAGCGATGCTGAGCTGGTCGATGCCGTGTCTGAGATAGGCGCTGCGGAAGGGATATTCTGCGCTCCCGAAGGAGCCGCGTGCCTGCCAGCGCTCCGTACTTTGATCGAGCGCGAAGTGGTAAAAGAAGGCGAGACGGTCGTGCTCTTTAACACCGGTTCGGGCGTGAAATATTTGGAAGCTTTCGACTGAAAATGTGATAGCCTAGCGGCTACAATACACCAGAAAGGTAGTGCTTCTCACCCTTGGCCTACCTGCTCAGTATGGAGGTCAAACCCGGCATGACAACAAGCTCACGAAGATGGACTTCGATCTCGAAGGTCGTAACCGTTTCGTTCCTCAACTTTGTCTTGCTTTACCCGGCCTACGGCGCGTTCACTCTCGACACGACGTTCAACGGCACAGGGAAGGTAACACTCTCGTTTCCGGATTCTACGGCAAATTACAGTTCACAAGCCTTAAGAGTCTATGTGCAGCCAAGCGGCCGCATTCTTGTCGGCGGTACATTTACAAACGGCACATCGGACGGCCAGCTGACGGGCATTGCGTGGGCGGGATTCACGCCGGGCGGTCTCCCCGATGGCGGATACGGCTCCGGTGGAAGGTTCACAGCGTGGCGGTCGGATGGCAGTACCAGCTTTATCGACGCATTTATGTACCCGAACGGGGCGATCATGCAGACGGCTCAATTCTTCAGGCTCCCCGTCGGATCCAGAACAGTCGATACGTTCCGCCTCGATCCGAATGGTGGCTTCGACAGCGTTTTCGCTTCGAACGTGAGTATCGGTCCATGCTGCTTTGGTTTCTTCAATGCGAGACCTTTCCAGATCGCCGCACGGGCTGATGGAAAGATCCTCGTGTTGATCACCGACGAAGGCCAGCTTCAGCTCTACCGGCTTAATCCGGACGGCTCGCGGGACACTACGTTCGGCAACAACGGGATTCTGGGAGTTGGATTTAACAAATTCTCGTCGGGAGGCTTTGTCGAAATGATCGCCTTGGGCGACGGCAAGATCCTTTTTGTCGGGCTCGTGGCACCCGTTGGGCCGAACGGAGCGAGCGAGTTATTCTTTGCCCGCATGACCGAGACGGGAAATTGGGATAAGACATTTGGCCGCGTGGGTATGCTGCGTGTGCCCATCGCTCCCGGAATGACCGGCGGCGTAAGCAAGGCGATCCTGCAGCCGGACGGGAAGATACTTCTCAGCGGCAGCGTCGTGGGCACGGACACAGACGTCTGGCTCGCACGATTCAGACCAAACGGACGGGCCGACACGACCTTTGGCAACAACGGCATCGTGATACAAGACTTCGCACCGGGTGATACGGATATCGCGAACTCGGTCGTGGTCGGTGCCGATGGAAAGATCAGGATCGCGGGACAGATTGGGCCGGCGGCGACATCGAGTTTTCTTGTCGCCCGATTCTCCTCAACGGGCTTGCTGGAAGACCACACCACGATCGCGTTCACGCCGGATCAATATGCGGGTGCAGCCGATCTCGCGATGCAGGCTGACGGAAAGGTGGTCGTGGCTGGTCGCACAAAAAACCCGGTAATGGGGAATACCGGGAGCATGTTCGCCATCGCACGGCTTACCGAGTAGCAGTTAACCGGTCATACGTTCGCGAAACCGTTGCTTCCATCCGTCCGGAAGTGCTTCAACATTCAACGCCCGCGACATCGTGTCGCGGGCGTCCTTGTCCTCGACATATACCCGCACGATGTCGGCGACAGTAACCCTGTTCTCATCACGCTGCAGGATCTCGATATCATCACCGGACCCGACCTCGCCTGTTCTTACAACCGCAAGGTAAAATCCGCTTCGTCTGCTCCGGAGAAAGCGTTTCACGATATCTTTCCGGCCGCATCGAATTCCAAGCTTGTAACACGGCATCCTGGGCTCGGTGACGACGAACTCGGCGG